>NZ_JBNBPL010000002.1:259850-415578 GCF_059412425.1 Pantoea sp. CFCC18177 | reverse complement strand
GTAGTGTGGGGTCTCCCCATGCGAGAGTAGGGAACTGCCAGGCATCAAACAAGTGAAGAAGCCCTGAACGAAAGTTCAGGGCTTTTTTACGTCTGCAGATCACTGAATTTACGTCTGCAGATCACTGAATTTACGTCTGTAGAACACTGAATTTGCGTCTTTAGATCACTGAATGTACGTCTGCAGGACAATGAATTTGCATGAAAATCAGTGAAAACCTCACCCTAAAACCCCTTTCAGCATCACAATTTGTCACATCCACCCCGCTATATTTCCCGAAACCGACTCACAAATGCTTTAATCAATCCTTTGGCATTAATTTATCGCAAGGAAAGAGGTAAGACATGACTGATTCACTACAACAAAAAATGGCGCCGACAGCATCGGTGGTAAGTAACAAACAACGCATCTGGGCGATTGTTGGCGCATCTTCAGGCAACCTGGTCGAATGGTTCGACTTCTACGTTTACTCATTTTTTTCTCTCTATTTTGCTCATGTATTTTTTCCAACAGGCGACACCACCACGCAATTACTGCAAACAGCCGGCGTATTTGCTGCGGGTTTCTTGATGCGCCCGATTGGTGGCTGGCTATTTGGTTACATTGCAGACCGACATGGGCGTAAAAACTCCATGTTGATCTCCGTCTGCATGATGTGTCTGGGATCGTTAGTCATCGCCTGTCTACCGGGCTATGGTGAAATTGGTGTGGCGGCACCGGTGATCTTATTGCTGGCGCGTATGTTTCAAGGGTTATCGGTGGGAGGCGAGTACGGCACCAGCGCTACCTACATGAGTGAAGTGGCGCTGGAAGGCCGTAAAGGCTTTTACGCATCCTTTCAATACGTCACGCTGATTGGTGGCCAACTGTTGGCAGTACTGACTGTCGTGGTTCTACAGCAGATATTGAGTGATGAAGAGCTACGCAGCTGGGGTTGGCGCATTCCGTTCTTCCTCGGGGCGGTATTGGCTGTTGTCGCGCTCTGGTTGCGTCGCTCACTGAATGAAACTTCCGAGAAGAAAAACCGCGAACACCGTGATGCGGGTAGTATCTTTGGCCTGCTGCGCAACCACTCTCGTGCCTTCCTGATGGTGCTCGGGTTTACTGCCGGAGGTTCGCTCAGCTTCTATACCTTCACCACTTACATGCAAAAGTATCTCGTTAATACCGCAGGTATGGATGCCCGTAGCGCCAGTGGACTGATGACAGGCGCGTTATTGGTCTTCATGTTGATTCAGCCGATCGTTGGCGCGCTTTCTGACAAGATTGGTCGTCGATCTTCAATGATGATCTTTGGCGCGGGTGCGGCTATTTGTACTGTACCAATCCTGATGCTGCTGCAGAATGTTCAAAGCAGTTTCGCCGCGTTTGCATTAATCATGCTGGCGCTGATCATCACCAGCTTTTACACCGCCATCAGCGGCATCCTTAAAGCGGAAATGTTCCCACCAGAAGTCCGCGCGCTCGGTGTGGGCCTGTCTTATGCAGTGGCGAATGCGATCTTTGGTGGCTCGGCAGAATACGTGGCGTTACTGCTAAAGAAAGAGGGAATTGAAACCAGCTTCTTCTGGTATGTCTCGGCGATGGGCGCGTTGGCGTTTCTGGTTTCGCTTATGCTGCATCGTAAAGGCAAGGGCATTTCGCTGTGATGATTACTGGCTCAGATTCCACAGTGCAATGCCTGTCGCTGCACCTGCCACATCATAGCTGAGATCCTTCCAACTCCAGCCGCTCCCTGCTGAGCGGCTGTCATACCACTCTTTTCCCACACCAAAACTGAGTGAGAACAGAAAGCCAAACCGCAGATTCTGTCCCCGTCCTTGATGCTGATGTTGGGAAATTTCGCTCCCCGCAGCGGCCAAAGCAGCAGAAGAGAAGAAGTGCTCCGCTTTATCTCT
Organism: Pantoea sp. CFCC18177; assembly: GCF_059412425.1. Lineage (NCBI taxonomy): Bacteria > Pseudomonadati > Pseudomonadota > Gammaproteobacteria > Enterobacterales > Erwiniaceae > Pantoea > Pantoea sp. CFCC18177. Next base: position 413,680 of record NZ_JBNBPL010000002.1, on the reverse strand, counting down.
GCCAGTCCAGTTATCCTGCGCCACATGCGCACATCCACTACAGCTTAAAACCACGCAGAGGATGAGCGCACGCATCGGTTACAACAAGCGGCTGATTAAGCGGTCAATACGGATACGGCGCAAACGGCGTATCAGCTTGCGGACTTTCGCAGGGTAATCAGAAATGCTCTCCAGCTCGCGGAAATGCTTAACCACGCTGGTGTGCTGACGAATCAGTGCCAGCTCTTTCTCGCGTTGCTCAGCCAACTCATTTTTGGGATCGTGAATCAGCACCGCGTTTTCCAAATCCAGTCGCCATGCGCGAGGATTGAGGTTATTGCCGGTGATCATCATCCACTCATCATCGACCCAGATCCCCTTGAGGTGATAGCTGTTCTCGCCATCTTTCCACAAGCGCACCGTAAGCTGCCCGTTATTCACATAATACTGCAAGCGGCTCAGGAAACGTCGCAGGTTGATCTCATACAAATAGGGCAGGGCGCCGATGATTTTAAACGGCTGCTCAGGTGGGATGTAAAAGTCATTGGCGGTTTTATCACCGATGATGATCTCAACTTCTTTACCCTGACGCAGTAAATGGATCAGGTTACGCACCAGAATGGCTGGCAGGTTGAAGTAGGGAGTACAGAGCGTCAGTTTACGTTCTGCGCAGGGCATCAGGTGGAAGATGGTTTTGTTGAGTAAGCTGCGTTTACCCAACCCAACCAATGGTGTAACAGCCAATGACTCGTTATCGGCATCCCCGGCAAACTGATAGTTAAAACTGCGCAGATCCTGACGGAACTGACGGGTTTCATTTTTAATTTCAGGGCTTGATGGGCGTTCGGTTTGATCGAGGCGATTCACCGCATCAGACTGCTTAAGATTCTCGCAAATCCAGGCGTAAAGCGTATCGGCCAGCTTTGGGTTGCGGATCAGCTGGTAGCGGTCATAGCGATATCGATCATGTTGATGCAGATAAACATCATTGAGACTGGCACCGCTATACAGCAGCGTATCATCAATGATAAAGCCTTTCAGATGCAGTACGCCGAGTGCCTCACGGGTATTCACCGGGATACCATACACCGGAATTGCGATATCTGGATGTTGGGCGGCCATTTCGCAATACCAGTCGGCATTCGTCAGCCCACGCGCGGCACCAATTCGGCCTCGCTGTGCACGATGCCAGTCCACCAGAATGCTGATGTCCAGCTCTGGACGAGCCTGGCGCGCAGCGTAAAGCGCCTGCATCACCCCACGGCCACCGTCATCGTTTTCCAGATACAGCGCAGTAATGCAAATGCGCTTCTCTGCCGTGGCAATTTTCGTCAGCAGGGTCTCACGGAACTCGGCAGGCGAGTAAAGCGTGGTTATATCTGACACGGATTGTGACAGTTTAGGCAGCTGTGCGAGGTGTTGTTGGTGTTTATTACGTTTGAATTTAGACAACATCACAGTGCACTTCTTCTCTGTTCATTGCATGGCCTTTTGCCATCAAATCATGATCCTAACGTTAAATAATAACATCAACCGGCATGATAAGGAGGATTTTTACCTTTCTGTACAGGTCAGCCCTGGGATTCGCCGAGCGGCAAATTCAGACTGACGATCCCATCATCCAATTGAATATTCACACGAAAATTGAGTTTTCGTGCCAGCGTAATCATGCCGGTGTTGTGTGGCATGGTGATACCGTTCAATTGTTGCAGGCCATGATCGCGCGTGTAGCGGATCATCTTTTCCAGCAAACGTCTGCCCATCCCGAGCCCCTTCAGGTCGGAACGCACCAATACAGAGAACTCGGCATCAATGTTATCGGCATCAGAGATGGCACGCGTCACCCCAATAATCTCTTCACTGCCGTTATGTTGCCGTACGGCAACAATCGCCATTTCACGGTCGTAATCGATCTGCGTCATATTCGCGAGGTCTTCATGGGTGAACTCGTTGATCTCACTGAAATAACGATAATAGAGGTCCTCCTTGGTCACCTGGGCGATAAAGGCGCGCAGCTGCGGCTCATCTTCTGGCAGAATCGGCCGGAACAGACAGTGCTGGCCATCTTTCAGTTCGACCTGCTCCTCGAGATGATGCGGATAAGGGCGGATAGCCAGTCTGGTCTCGTTATCGCCGTTAAAGGGGGCTAACTGGAGAGTGACATCAAGTAATGTGAACTCATCGGCGGAAGCGAGCAGAGGATGGATATCCAGCCGCTGGATTTCCGGGCAATCCACCACCAGGTTGGAAACCTGAACCAGCAACTGACTCAAACCGGCGATATCCAGTGGGCGCAACGCGCTGCGGCTGCGCACTTTGCCACTTTTCATCGCCTGAATCACCAGATAACGCGCCAGCGTCATGTTCAGTGGCGGCAGGGCAACGGCAGCCTGCTTATCTGGCTGCCACTCCACACCACCTTCACCCAGCATAATAATGGGGCCAAACAGCGGATCCTGTTCCACCACCACGCGAAGTTCCTGCGCGCCCGCGCGGTTCGCCATACTCTGCACCAGCAGCCCATCAATGCGTGCATGGGGATGGGTATGACGCACACGATCAAAAATGGCCTCTGCCGCCTGTTCGACTTCAGCCGTACTTCGCAGATACAGCATGACCCCCTGAACGTCGGATTTATGCGGGATATCGGGTGAGCGCAGTTTAAGCGCCACCGGATAGCCAATCTGGTCGGCGATGCTGGCGGCTTCCTGGCTATCGCTCGCAATCCACGTTGGCAGCGTCGACAAACCGTAGGCTTGCAGCACGGGCTGGACTTCGTGGGTATCCAGTGTGGTGATTCCCTGGTCCAGCGCTTGTTGAATCAGCTGATGCGCCTGTGCGCTGTTTTGCGTCAAGCCGACAGGTAAAGCCGGGGTTTCGCGCAGCTGTTTCTGGTTACGTCGATACTCAACCTGATGCATAAACGCAGTAACCGTGCCTTCAGGCGTACGCCAGGTTGGAATGCCTGCTTCAGTAAAGGCACGACGAGCCGCCTGAGATGAATATTCGCCGCACCAGTTGGTGAGAAGCGTCACCTGCTTACCACGGGGATGTTTCGCCACCGCGGCAATAATCTGATTGGCCGTTTCACTCGACGGGGAGACGGCGCTCGGGGCATGAATAATCATCAGTGCATCCAGTTCGTGGCTATCCAGCAGTTGCTCGATGCAGGCGACATAGCGTGCCGGTGTGGCATCGTCCTTCAAATCCAGCGGATTGCCCCGTCCAACCCCTTCCGGCAGTAATCCCGCGAGCCCCTGCAAAGTGTCTTCGCTTAGCGTGGCCAGCTTGCCATTACGCGCATACAGCTCATCCAGTGCCAGTGCTGCAGGCGCTGCGCCATTACTGACGATCATCAAACGGTCGCCCTTCAGCGGGCGCATATGGCTCAACGATTCCACCGCTGTAAACAGTTCATGCGTATCCTGCACCCGCAGCAGACCTGCACGCTGAATCGCTGCATCCCAGGCGGCATCCAGTCCGCTGCGCGTACCGATCATGGCCTGCGCCTGATGGCTGCGTCCGCTTTTAATCACCAAAATCGGTTTATTACGCGATGCGCTACGTGATGCTGAAACAAAGCGGCGGGCATCGCTGAGATGTTCGAGATAAAGCAAAATGGCGCTGGTTTTGCCATCACGCGCGAGGAAGTCCAGCAGGTCATCCACGTCGATATCCAGACTGTCGCCCAAGGCGATGAACCAGGAAAAGCCCAGATTACGCTGTTGCGCCCAGTCAAGAATGGTGTTGGAGACCGCCGCCGACTGGGAGATAAACGCAATACGCCCTTTAGCGATGGGTACGGGAGAAAAGCTGGCGTTCAGTCCCTGCCATGGTGCCAGTAATCCCAGGCTATTGGGGCCGAGCAGTCGGATTTGCCACTGACTGGCGCAGGCTTTTAATTCTTCTAGCTGGCTGGCAGGAGCGGAGAGAATGATGCAGGCCTTGCAGCCTTTTTCACCCAGTTGCTGCAGTAGCTCGAGATTTCGTTTGGCATGGGTACAGATGATGGCGAGGTCGGGCGCAAACGGCAGACTGGCAATATCCGGCCAGGCCAGTACGCCGCTGACTGCTTTGTACTTCGGTGTTACCGGCAGCACTGGGCCGCTAAAACCACCGGCCAGCAGGTTACGCATCATAAAGTAGCCGGCGCGTCCCGGTTGTACCGACGCGCCAATCACCGCAATGGATTTAGGTCGTAACAGTGCTTCCAGACCACGTTGGCTCATCATCCGCTCCTGACATCAAGACTGGCATGATTGTAAACGCTTTTTAGTCTACTTGCCGACTCGCGGATCGCAGGCTTTAGATTTCGCTATTCAATAGTGATTGCTGATAGTGCACAGGATGGTGCGGTTTACCCGCCAGATACGCATGGCGGAAATGCTCGAAATGTTGTTGTAGCGCTTGTGCAGCCTGAATATCCCCAGCCTGTTCCAGCAGTGCGGCAGCCACTTCAGCGGTGCAGTGCTGCCCTTCGCCGTGGGCTTCACGCAGTGTATAGCGTGAGGGAGTGGAGACATTCAAGGACATCACCGGAAAGGCATCCAGCCACGGGCTTTTGCGGAACATCTTGCGCGCTTCGGTCCAGGTACCATCCAGCATAATAAACAGCGGCGGCTTGCCCGTGAGCGGGGGTGTTGTTAGCACTTCACGACCGGCATCGGCATAAGAGCCTGGAAACACCACCAGCGGTTGATAATCGGTGGTTTTCATCATCGCCAGCAGAGCTTCATCCGGTTCAGTGCGTGACCAGCCAAATGCCAGCGTATCAGGCAACACATCGGCAATCAGACGCCCTGTATTACTCGGCCTCATCGGTTCGGTGTCGAACATCACCAGACAAAAACGACTGCGCGCTTGCTGCGGCTGCAGCGTGGCACACAGGCAGTTTTTTTTCGGTAAAAGACAGCGCTGGCAGCGCAATACGCGGTTGCCTCGGGCAAGAAAGGGGCGTGTAGCACGCGCTAAACGTTGCGCACGTAAGCGCAGGACGGCATTTTCAGACATAGGATCGCAGGCAGGAAAAACGACAGTGTAATGGATGCCACAAAGCAAGACCAGCACAGGGCTGGTCTCAAAAGGGTTACAGTGACTCGTCGAGCCACTCGTTGAACGGCGCTTTAGGCATGGCACCGTTCAGCATGTCGACCATTTCGCCATTTTTAAACAACATGATGGTAGGAATGCTGCGAATACGGAAACGCGCACTGAGAGTGGGTTCAGCCTCGGTGTTCACCTTCACAAAACGTACTTTGCCCCGACGCTCGTCGGCGACATCTTTAAACACCGGTGCGAAGTTGACGCACGGGCCGCACCAGGGCGCCCAGAAGTCGATGACCACCGGCAGGTCGTCCTGCAAATATTTATCCAGCGTGGCGGCGGTGGCATTCGCGACTTCACCATTAAACAATTGCTCACCGCAGCGACCACATTTCGCGCCATCGGTAATACGCTCCTCGGGAACGCGATTCGTTGCCTGACAGGAGGCACATACAGTATTCATCGTCACCTCTAACCGGACCTGTAAATATCATGATTGTCGGACATTATGAAAAGGTTGAGTGCTATGCTCAATCTGGATTGCCCAATAGGTTCAATAGTTGATAGCTAAGCACCGACACATCAGGTAATCTTCGCGCTCTCAATGCTGGAGGAACAGATGAACGACGAATTTAAAGGCAAAAGCGGCAAGGTAAAAGTGATGTATGTACGTGATGAGGATGCAGGGCAAAAGCCCAATCCCCGTACCGGCAAAGGCGGCCGTCCTGCTGCGCGCCAGGAAGATAATCGTCGTTCTGGCCCTCGCAGCGCACGTAATAATGAAGAGGGTGGCCGTAGCGGTGCGCCAGCGGGGCGGGGTTCCGCTCAGCGTGATGCGCGCAACAGCGAACGTGGCCGCAGCTTTGGTCGCCGCGACGATCGTGATGACAACCGCAGCTTTGGTGATTCACCGTGGCGCACCGTTTCACGCCCGCCAGTGGCCGATGACAGCCAGATTGATGACGCGGCAAGCAACAAGCCGGTGATTGATCCCGAGCAGATCCGTCGTCAGCGTCAGGAAGAGACACGCGTTTATGGTGAGAATGCTTGTCAGGCGCTGTTTGCCAGCCGTCCGGAAAGCATTGTGCGTGCCTGGTTTATCCAGAGCGTGACGCCACGTTTCCGTGAAACCCTACGTTGGTTAGCGGCCAACCGTAAAGCTTATCATGTGGTGGATGATGCCGAGCTGACCAAGGCTTCAGGCACTGAACACCATGGTGGCGTGTGCTTCATTATTAAGAAGCGCATGGGTATGGAAGTCTCCGAGTGGCTGAAAAAGGCCGATACCAAAGATTGCGTACTGGCGTTGGAAGATGTCAGCAATCCGCACAACCTGGGCGGCATCATGCGCAGCTGCGCCCACTTCGGTGTTAAAGGTTTGCTGGTGAACGATGCCTCCCTGCTGGAGTCGGGCGCGGCAGTCCGCACCGCAGAAGGTGGTGCTGAGCATGTGCAGGCGATCAGTGGTGAAAGTTTTGCCAGTGGCCTCGAAGCCTTCCGTAAAGCCGGTTACACCATCGTCACCACTTCCAGCCATGAAGGCACGCCACTGGCGAAAGCTGAACTGCCAGCGAAGATGGTTCTGGTATTAGGTCAGGAGCGTGAAGGGCTGTCCGACAGCGCCTTCCAGCAAGGCGATATTAGCCTGTCGATTGGTGGTACAGGCAACGTTGAAAGCCTTAACGTATCGGTCGCAACCGGTATTCTGCTTGCCGAGTGGTGGCGTCAGAACGCATAAAAGAAAACGGGCCGCTCAGGCCCGTTTTTATTTGCAAACTTAGTGCGCGCCACCGCCGCCACCGCCCGCACCGAATGGCGGACGCGCAAACCACACCAGCACCAGCAAGATCAAAAACACCCCTGCCGAAGCCCAGAAGATCTCATTCGCTGAGATAATCAGACCCTGATTGGTAATTTGCTGCGCGATATAAGCTGAAGCCTGCTGTTGCGTCATACCCATACTTTGCAGTTGGTCATACATCTGCTGCGAATTAGGGTTGAACGGATTCACCGATTCCGACAGATAGCTGTGGTGCATCGATTCACGGTCAGTCCACATGGTGGTGGTGATCGAGGTCCCGATAGAACCGGCCAGCGTACGCACAAAGTTCGACAAGCTTGATGCCGCCGCCATGCGCTCTGGCGGTAATCCCGACAGCGTAATGGTGGTCAATGGCATAAAGAAGCAGGCCACGGCAAAGCCCTGAATAAACTGCGGCCATGCCGACGCACCAAAATCCATCCCCGGCTCAAAGGTGTAAGCACGCCAGTAGAAACAGACGGCGTACATGATAAAGCTGAAGGTCACCAAACGCCGCATATCCAGCTTGTGGGCGAAACGGCCAATAATCGGCGACAGGATGACGGGGATAATCCCGACCGGAGCCGATGCCAAACCTGCCCAGGTGGCGGTGTAGCCGTATACCTCCTGCAACAGCTGCGGCAGAAGCACGATCGAGCCGAAGTAGAGCATATAAGCCAGACTGATCGACAAACACCCAATGGTAAAGTTGCGCTTTTTAAACAGCGACAAATCAACTATTGGATGGTCATCGGTAAGCTCCCACACCAGCAGCACCAACAGCGCCACCACGGCGACCACCGCCAAAACAATAATCTCTGTCGAGCTAAACCAATCCAGTTCTTTACCGCGGTCCAGCATCACCTGCAGTGAGCCAATTCCCACCACCAGCAGCACCAGACCGACCATATCGATCGGGCGAATTTCCGTTTTGGTTTCACGGCCGCGCAGGGTTTGCAGTGTCAGTAACACCACCACCACACCGATCGGCACGTTGATAAAGAAGATCCAGCCCCAGTGGTAGTTATCACTGATCCAGCCGCCCAGAATCGGACCGCAGATCGGTGCCACGATCACCGTCATCGCCCACAACGAAAGCGCCACACTGCGCTTCGCGGGGGGATAGTTATTCAGCAGCAAACTTTGCGACAGCGGAATCAACGGACCAGCCACCACACCCTGGATGACGCGGAAGAAGATCAGCATCTCCAGGCTCTCTGACATGCCGCACGCCCACGAAGCCAGCACAAACAGAATGGTAGACCAGGTAAACAGCTTCACCTCACCAATCCGTTTGGCCAACCAACCGGTAATCGGGATCGAGATGGCGTTTGCCACCCCGAATGAGGTAATCACCCACGTGCCTTGCGAGTTCGAGGCACCGAGGTTACCGGCGATCGTTGGGATCGCCACGTTAGCGATGGTGGAGTCCAACACCTGCATGAACGTTGCCAGTGATAAGGCAATGGTCATCAGGACCAGCGGTGCTCCCTCAAGCGGTTTTTGTGCCATCACAGCCTCCCGCAAAATTAGTCAGCGTTGGCACGAACGATGTCAGTAATCAGCTGATTAACTGGCGCAAGATCGATTGCCAGTGCATTACTTTCATAAGCGGCTTGCGAACGCACGCTGCTGGCTAATGTGGCACCGTCTTTATTCTGGGTATCCACTTTCACCAGGGTAGAGAGGCCAATACGCAGCGGATGCTCGGCCACTTGCTGCGGGTCCAGCTCAATACGCACCGGCAGGCGCTGAACCACTTTGATCCAGTTACCCGTCGCGTTCTGTGCGGGCAGCAGTGAGAAGGCGCTACCGGTACCCATATCCAGACCCACGACTTTACCGTGATACTCCACGTCATCGCCGTAGATATCGCTTACCACCGTAGCCGGTTGGCCAATGCGTACGCCAGACAGTTGCGTTTCTTTGAAATTGGCATCAATCCACAGATTGGTGGCAGGCACCACCGCCAGCAGTGGCGTGCTGGTGGAGATCTGAGAACCTACCTGTACGCTACGACGTGAAATGAAGCCATCAATAGGGCTACGAATATCGGTACGTTGCAGATCCAGCCATGCATCACGTAGCTCGGCTGCGGCTTGCTTTACCGCCGGCTGATTAGCCAAATCGGTGTTCAGGATCATCGCCTGGTTCGCATTGTATTGCTGTACGGCCACATCAAGCTGCGCTTTCGCGGTCGCAACGGCATCGCGTGAATGTTGCAGCTCTTCACGGCCAATCAGATTCGAGGCACCCAGCGGTATACGGCGTTGCAGGTCAGCTTCAGCCTGATCCAACGCCGTTTGCTGCAGTTTAATGGTGGCCTGATACTGCTTACCATTAATCATCAACTGATGAGTCTGACGTACGCTGGTGGCCAGTGCGGTCTGCGCTTTTTCAAAAGCCTGTTCCGCATCGGTTTTATCCAGCGAGACCAGCACATCGCCTTTTTTCACGCGGTCAGTGTTATCAAACCAGACTTTATTTACGCTACCGGAAACCTGTGCCATCACCTGCACCTGGTTTCCCGCAACGTAGGCATCATCGGTTTCCTGGAAATGGCGCAACACCAGATACCAGTAAGCCAGATACGCCAAGCCAATCAGTACAAACACGATAGCCAGCAGGATCAGCACACCTTTGCGCTTCTTCTTTTTATTCGCTGGCTGTTGCGGGCTTTGAGCTTCCGCTGTCGCACTCATGTTGTTCTCCACGTTTTCCATTTGGTCGGGATGTGTCGATCCATCAACACGGATCTCCGAGTCGAAAAAGCCAGCGTTTTAGACGCTGGCCGGATAAAAGGGGATTAAAATAGCGATTTCGGAAGGTGATTGTGTCGCACTTCTTGCTATTAGCGCGACAGGGAAGCGATAACCTGATCTTCGTCCATCTTATCAAGGCGGTTAAGCAGCTTACGCGTAATCGACTCCAGCTGATCCTGCTCAGAGGTAGAGAGCGAGGACCACAGATACTGCAAACTTTGATGCTGTGGCGGCAGCAGCTGACGTAAGAAATCATTACCTTTCTCGGTCAGATGTAAATGCAGGCAGCGGCGGTCATTTTCACTCTCACGACGCTCAATCCAACCACGCTTTTCCAGCTCATCGGCAATGCGGGTGGCATTGGTACGTGAAGAACCCAGCGCGGAGCTCAGTTCTGACGGCTGAATGCTCTGATTTTCCTGCGCATCCAGGGTGATCAGCGCCATGAATAAGGTCTCGTTAATTCCCTGCGCCTTCAACATCTTGTTGCGGTTATCCAACAGTTTGCCCTGCATATGCATGCACAGGCGAGTCAGGATGATTTCCTGCAACGGAAAATCTTTATGGCGGTTAGCACGGATGTTTAGCATCTGTTCAATGGGGGAAAACGAACTTTCCATTTTAAAAAAAACCTCTTAGTTGCAACTGGTATAGTAAGGATGGTGACAGATTAAGCGTAGTCATATTTTCCGCCAGTGATTGTTCGCACGATCACATTGTCAACATCTGGCGTCCAGGTCATTCCGTAACCCTGGGCACTTCGCCCTGACAACTCGCCACTTTGCATGGTCACATTGTCATCAATTCGCCTCGCGAAACCTTTTTGTGAATAAATAATTTCGCGAGAAAAAATAACTGTGGTGAATAACTGTGCTGCTAACCATAACAAACTCAATCATCAATGAATAGTATCACTCACTATTTTGGACGTGTCTTTACGCTTTCTAAACACTTTTATGAAAAATGTTATGATTATAAATCAAATGGTTAATATGTGATTGCTTGACGTCCGGCCCGAAAAAATGGTGCCAGTGAAAATGACGATTTTTGTGGGTGATCTGACGTAATTTCACCATGCGAGGAGGTTGCACAGTGTTACCGATGAGACCGGCAAGAGGGTCAGCAAGCAGATAAGCGCGAACAGCAGACATCAATGCAGCTAACGCGTGATGGCGTTGCAGTTTGACGGCGTTCATTGCGGCATAAAGGTGTCAATAATCATATATGGGTAATAGTAACCCAAAAAATTATTACAATGGTGTGTTAATTAACAGGACGTACCAGTGCGCTATAGCGCACATCTGGCTGGGGCAAGGCGGTTAAAGCTTCAGGGGCGGCCTTCAGGCCGCCCACGACATTACTTCGCAGCAGCCTGCGCGTCTTGAATCCACTTATCAAACTGGGCCTGATGGCCTTTGATCCAACCATCAACATGGCTGTTGATATCGGCTTCAGAAGCATGACCTGCATGCATCGCGGCATTCTCGGCATTGATATCAGCCAGTGGCAGCTTCATCTCAGCAAACAACTTGGCAGCAGCCGGATTCTTCTCCGCCCAGGCCTTGTTCGCCACGATATGCATGGTGTTCACCGGGAAACCATAGTTCATGCCGTTAGGCAATTTGGTATCCACTTTGTTCTGCGCGCCTGGCATTGAGGAGAACGGCACCTGCAGCCATACCACATCTTTGCCCGGTTTCAGCACGTCGCTCACCCAGTACGGGGTCCAGGTGTAATACAGAATCGGTTTACCCTGTTTGAAGCGCGTGATGGTGTCGGCGATCATCGCCGAGTAGTTGCCCTGATTGTGCTCAACGGTGTTACTCAGCTTATAGGCATCAATCTGGTGATTAATCACCGCCTCGCAGCCCCAGCCCGGCGTACAGCCGGTGAGATCGGCTTTACCGTCATCGTTGGTATCAAACAGCTTGGCGATTTTAGGATCTTTCAGCTGTTCGATATTAGTGATGTGATATTGGTCAGCCGTTTTTTTATCGATCAGATAACCCTGGGCCGCACCGGTCACATAGGTGCCTGCGCGGTAAAACTTCTGATCGCCACCCGCTGCGGCGTACATATCGTCGTGCAGCGGTTTCCAGTTAGTCGCCATAAAGGTGGCGTCACCCGCGGCGATGGTGGTGTACGCCACGTTGTAATCCACTTCACTCGGCTTATCGACGGTATAACCCAGTTTTTCCAGGGCGCGGCTCACCAGCAGCGTCTGGAAGGTCTCTTCGGAAATGGTGCTCTGGGCGGGTTTAACGGTAATGCCTTTACCCGGAAGGTCGGCGGCGGACACGTGCGTCGCGGCAAACGTCGTCAGGACGGCGGCGAATAGAGCTGTCTTGCGCATAGTCATTCCTTATTTTACGTGTGGCGTCGGAGACGGACGGCCTCAACGGGCCGTCCAAAAAAATCAGGCTTTTTTACTGAAGGGGCGCAGCAGCAAGCCAATCGGGCCAGTGTTGTACCAGTGACGGCTGCCACGGCTGCGGCTGTCTTGACCGACCGACTGCGTCAGGCGGTCGAGTATGATGGCGAGGATCACGATACCCACACCGCCCACGCTGGCGAGGCCCATGTCGAGGCGGCCAATGCCGCGCAGTACCATCTGACCAAGACCGCCCACCGCGATCATTGAGGCAATTACCACCATCGACAGCGCCAGCATCAGCGTCTGGTTTACACCGGCCATGATGGTCGGCATCGCCAGCGGCAACTGCACTTTGAACAGCATCTGACGTGGGCTGGCACCAAAGGATTCACTCGCCTCAATCAGATCGGCAGGGACCTGCTTAATGCCCAGAATGGTCAGGCGCACAATGGGCGGCAGGGCAAAGATAATGGTCACCACCACACCCGGCACGTTACCGATACCGAACAGCATCACAATCGGTACCAGATAAACGAAGGCTGGCGTAGTCTGCATGGCATCCAGCAACGGGCGCACAATACGCGCGGCGCGCTCACTGCGTGCCAGCCAAATCCCCAGCGGCAGCCCGATGATGATGCAGAACAGCAGGGCGGTGAGGACCAATGCCAGCGTGACCATCGCCTGCGACCAGGCACCAATCATGCCGATCAGCACCAGTGAAATCAGCGTGGCGATACCCATTGCTGGCGTAGCGATTTGCCAGGCGATTAGGGCAAACAGCACAATGGCAACCGGTGCGGGCAGACCCATTAATAAGTTCTGGAATGCGCTGAGGATGTAATCCACCGGTACACGAATGCCCTGGAATACCGGGCGGAAATGGTTCACCACCCAATCGATGCCTTCCGTCACCCAACGGTCCAGCGGAATCATGGTGTTATGGAAGGGATCCATAATATTGAAATGCTCTGGCTTTGGCGCAGGTGCGCTGCTGAGCCAGTCACTGTTACCGGCAGCGGAGGTGGCGGCATCGTGACCGCCACTGCTGGCTGCATCCGAGCCGGTGCTGGAGGCATTGCCCCAGGCGTCAGCGGAACCTGCGCTAGAACCGGAGTCTGCTGGAGCGGCACTGCCGCTGCTCGACCAGGGATCGCTGCTGCTGGCGGCTGCGCTGGAATCTGTTGTAGTGGCTTGCGGTGTGGTCTGGCTGGCGCTATCCCACGGATTGGCTGTTTGTTCACTCATGACTGGGCTCCTTCACGATCTAAAGCGCGCAATAGCATGCTTTTGGAAATGATACCGACGTACTGATTCTCTTCACCGACCACGGGCACGGCGCAGGGCGCTTGTGCCACATGGGACAGCAGATCGTTCAGTGAGGTATCCGCAGGAACCGCTAACGGTGTGTCGAGTAACGCATTATCCAGACCTTCGCCCGCTGCCAGTGCCGCTTTCAACGAATCAGTGGACACCACGCCAACAAATTTCTGTTTTTCCAGCACATAACCGAATTCACGATCTTCATCCTGCAGCAATTTAATCGCCGAACGAGGGCCAAAACCGGCTGCTTTACGGATAAGCGCGCCAGCACTGCGGCGAGCAATATCTTTGGCGCTAAACACGTGGCTGATATCCACGCCACGGAAGAAGGTACGCACGTAATCGTTAGCAGGATTATTGAGGATTTCATCGGGTGTGCCGACCTGCACCACTTCACCGCCTTGCATAATGGCAATACGGTCGCCAATACGCATGGCTTCATCGAGGTCATGGGAAATAAAAACGATGGTACGTTGGTGTTTCGCCTGTAATTTTACCAACTCATCCTGCATTTCAGTACGAATGAGTGGATCGAGTGCTGAGAAGGCTTCATCCATCAATAAAATGTCCGGATTAATGGCCAGCGCGCGGGCTAATCCAACACGCTGACGCATACCACCGGAAAGTTCATCGGGATAGGAATGCGCATAATTTTCTAATCCCACCTGACGCAATGCTTCTAGCGCTTTTTCCTGACGTTCCTGTACCGGCACGCCCGCTAATTCCATGCCGAAGGCTGCATTATTCAATACCGTCATATGCGGCATTAATGCGAAGGACTGGAATACCATGCTGATCTTATTTCTGCGCACTTCACGCAGTTCCGCGTCTGATATTTTGGCAATATCGACACCGTCAATGATAACCTGGCCACGAGTGGGCTCTATCAGACGATTGAGAAGGCGAACCATGGTGGATTTCCCCGAGCCGGAGAGCCCCATGATGACGAAGATCTCGCCTTCTTCAATGGCCAGACTGGCATTTTTGACGCCGAGTGAAAGACCGGTTTTCGCCAGAATAGTCTCTTTGCTTTCACCTTTATCAATCAGCTTAAATGCCTTTTCGGGGTTATCCCCAAATACCTTATATAAATTCTTTACTTCAAGTTTAATTGCCATGCCGTCATTAATTTCCCGGTTAAATGTTTCACTATTTCTTGTTGTGATCTCGATTAAATTTAAGCGCCCTATAACCTATCATAGTGAGAATATCTGACAACCCTAAATGGGAATATTGACGCGTTGAGAGCTTCGTGAAGGGGCGATAATTCCAGTGCTCACAAGGGATGAGCGCGAATCAATTTTTTCTGAATTTTTTGTGAAATTTACCCGGTTTGATGTCAATTGCTGGCTGAAATGCGAATAAATTGGGGTTAAGTGGGCGATATAATGGACAAATAGATGGCGCTAAAGTGACAAAATAATGAAGGCAAAAAAAAGGAAATAGCGTGCGAATATTGGATTTTTTTGGCGGATATATCGTGGGCTCTGTGGAGGGGCGGCCTGAAGGCCGCCCCTGAGTTAAATAACGCGACGGGAAAAGCGCCCGAAAGCAGAAATGTGACTTAAAAATTCCAGTCCTCATCTTCGGTTTCGACCGCTTTCCCCATCACATAGGAAGAGCCTGACCCGGAGAAGAAATCGTGGTTCTCATCAGCATTCGGTGACAAGGCTGAGAGAATGGCCGGATTTACCGTGGTGAGTTCCGCCGGGAACAGCGCCTCATAACCCAAATTCATCAATGCCTTGTTGGCATTGTAGTGCAGGAAGGTTTTCACCTCCTCCGTCCAGCCGACATCATCGTACAGCGCTTCGGTATACACCACTTCGTTCTCATACAGCGCCAGCAGCAAATCGATGGCGAACTGCTGTAACTCTTCACGGCGCGCATCATCCACTTTTTCCAGCGCTTTCTGATACTTGTAGCCAATGTAGTAACCGTGTACCGCTTCGTCACGGATGATCAGGCGAATCAGGTCTGCGGTGTTGGTTAATTTACCGCGGCTCGACCAGTACATCGGCAGCCAGAAACCCGAGTAAAACAGGAAGGATTCCAGAAATACGCTGGCGATTTTCTTCTTCAGCGGATCTTCGGCGCGATAGTGCTCCAGCACAATCTTTGCCTTGTTCTGTAACGCTTCGTTCTCTTCACTCCAGCGATAGGCGGCATCGACATCAGCCGTATTACACAGCGTAGAGAAAATCGAACTATACGAACGCGCATGTACCGCTTCCATAAAGCTGATATTCGACAGCACCGCCTCTTCATGAGGCGTGATGGCGTCTTCCATCAGACCCGGCGCACCGATCACGTTCTGGATGGTGTCGAGCAGCGTCAAACCGGTAAACACGCGGATGGTGAGCTGCTGCTGCTGCGCATCCAGTGACTGCCACGCGGGCAGATCGTTGGAGAGCGGCACTTTTTCCGGCAGCCAGAAGTTGCTGGTCAATCGGTTCCATACTTCGAGATCTTTATCGTCCTGGATACGGTTCCAGTTAATTGCTTGAATTTGTTTAAGTTGCATAGTTTTCATCACAGTGAGCAGGAGACGCAGCCTTGAACTTCAGTCCCCTGCAGCGCCATTTGACGCAGACGAATGTAATAGAGGGTTTTGATGCCTTTTTTCCACGCATAAATCTGCGCTTTGTTGATATCACGCGTGGTGACGTCATCGCGGAAGAACAGCGTCAGCGACAAGCCTTGATCGACGTGCTGCGTGGCTTCGGCGTAGGTATCAATAATCGCTTCTGGGCCAATCTGGTAAGCATCCTGATACAGCTCCAGATTGTCGTTAGTCATAAACGGCGCCGGATAGTAAACGCGACCGGTTTTGCCCTCTTTACGGATCTCAATACGCGACACAATCGGGTGAATGCTGGATGTCGCATGGTTGATGTAGGAGATCGAACCGGTCGGCGGGATCGCCTGCAGGTTTTGGTTATACAGACCATGCTGCATCACCGACTCACGCAGCGCCTGCCAGTCCGCCTGAGTGGGTAACGCAATCCCGGCATCAGCAAAGATTTTGGCTACGCGCGCGGTGCGCGGCTGCCATACACGTTCAACGTACTTATCAAAGTAGTGGCCATTGGCATACTGCGACTGGGCAAAGCCGTCAAAGCGCTGTTTACGTTCCTGCGCCAGCAGATTAGAGGTCCGCACAGCGTGATAGGTCACGCAATAGAAGTAGAGGTTGGTAAAGTCCAGCGCCTCTTCACCGCCATACGCCATGCCTTCACGTGCCAGATAGCCGTGCAGGTTCATCTGACCCAAGCCCACCGCGTGTGAACGGCGGTTGCCCTCTGCGACCGATGGCACCGAGTTGATTTCACTCATCTCCGATACCGCCGTCAGTGCGCGTACCGCGGTTTCCACCGTTTGTGCCAGATTGCGTGAGTCCATCGCGTGGGCAATGTTCAGCGAGCCGAGATTGCAGGAGATATCCTTGCCGATGCGGCGATAGCTGAGATCGTCATGGAACTCGCTGGCGCTGTTAACCTGCAAAATCTCCGAGCACAGGTTGCTCATGTTGATGCGACCGGCAATCGGGTTGCTGCGGTTCACGCTATCTTCATACATGATGTACGGATAGCCAGACTCAAACTGAATCTCTGCCAGTGTCTGGAAGAAGTCGCGCGGCTTGATAAAGGTCTTGGTGATGCGATCGTCCGCCAGCATTTCGTCATAAAGCTCGCTGATGCTGATGTCGCCGAATGCTTTACCGTAGATGCGTTCAACATCGTACGGAGAGAACAGCGCCATATCGCGGTTCTCTTTCGCCAGTTGGAAGGTGATATCCGGGATCACCACGCCGAGCGACAGCGTTTTAATACGGATCTTCTCGTCGG
This sequence comes from Pantoea sp. CFCC18177, assembly GCF_059412425.1. Classification (NCBI taxonomy): domain Bacteria; kingdom Pseudomonadati; phylum Pseudomonadota; class Gammaproteobacteria; order Enterobacterales; family Erwiniaceae; genus Pantoea; species Pantoea sp. CFCC18177. Next base: position 396,553 of record NZ_JBNBPL010000002.1, on the reverse strand, counting down.
CGTTTTCACGTTTGGTATCGAGGAAGCGCAGAATATCGGGATGATGCGCATTCAACCACACGGCCCCCGCACCCTGACGGGCACCGAGCTGGTTGGCATAAGAGAAGGCATCTTCCAGCATCTTCATCACCGGGATCACGCCGGAAGATTGGTTCTCAATACGCTTGATCGGTGCGCCGGATTCACGCAGGTTAGACAGCAGGAACGCTACGCCACCGCCGCGTTTAGACAGCTGTAGCGCCGAGTTCACCGCGCGACCGATCGACTCCATGTTGTCTTCAATACGCAGCAGGAAGCACGAGACTAACTCGCCACGCTGCTGTTTGCCGCAGTTGAGGAAGGTTGGGGTGGCTGGCTGGAAGCGGCCGCTCAGCATTTCTGCCAACAATTCACGCGCCAGGCTCTCATTGCCTCGCGCCAGCGTCAGCGCCACCATGCAGGCGCGCTGCTCGAAGGTTTCCAGATAGCGTTTGCCGTCGAAGGTTTTCAGTGTGTAACTGGTGTAAAACTTCCAGGCACCGAGGAAGGTGTGAAAATTAAAACCCCAGGCATCGGCTTCATCATGCAGTTGGCACAGAAAGGAAAATTCGTACTGATTCAGCACCTCGGCTTCGTAGTAGCCTTCGGCGACCAGATAGCGCAGACGCTCGCCCGCAGAAGCGAAGGAGACGGTATTCGGCTCGACGTGCTGTAAAAAGAACTGACGTGTGGCCTCGTGATCTTTCTCGAACTGAATGCGGCCATCGGCGTCATACAGGTTCAGCATGGCGTTGAGCGCATGGTAGTCCAACTGCGTGCTGTTTAGGGTGTCTGTCGTTGCCAAAATTGGGTTACTCCCGCTTTTACATTAGCGATATCGTCGGGGGTTCCCATCAGCTCAAAGCGGTAGAGATAAGGAACCTGACATTTCTGCGCAATGATGTCGCCCGCCAGGCAGTAGCCTTCACCGAAATTGCGGTTTCCGGCAGCGATCACCCCGCGGATACCGCGTCGGTTAGCGTCATCATTAAGGAATTGGATCACTTGTCTGGGCACCGCCCCCCGCGCACTGCCGCCGCCGTAGCTCGGCACCACTAAGATATAGGGTTGGTCGATATGCAGGCGCTGCTTGCCATCAATCGGAATGCGGCAAGCAGGAAAGCCCAGACGAGTGATGAATCGGTGCGTGTTTTCCGACTGGCTAGAGAAGTAGACCAGTGGGAACATCGCTTTATCCCCCGACAGCAGCGAGCTGGCGCAGGCTGGCGATTTTGTCAGGGCGGAAGCCGCTCCAGTGGTCGTCGTGTGTCATCACCACTGGCACCTGGCGATAGCCAAGGGATTTGAGGTTGTCGATGGCTTCCGGTTGGGTATCGAGGTTGATCAGTTGATAGTCGATACCTTTACGGTCCATGGCATTTTTTGTCGCGTTGCACTGGACACAGTTGCTCTTAGTGTAAATAATAATGCGCATGATTCGTATTTCCCTTTGATTGCGGTCAGTTTGCGAGATACGAAGCAAAATCCTGTTTGCTGCGAACTTCGTCCTTGACGACATCTGGTTGCGAGTTGATGGGTTGAATACTAGATGTAGTGTTCGTGGCGGTCAAGCCCACCAGATATAGGGATTTTGTATTTTAATCTTCAGATAATCGCTAACGTCAGAGATCATGCGCCTTCCAGGCCCGAAAATTTTTTTGTAAAGGCGGAGAGGGGACGTTTTAGGTCAAATTTTATGCGGTTAAAGTGCCGTGCGGGCACAAAAAAGCCCCGCATCCGCGAGGCTCTCTTTAAACACTAAAACCTATTTAGCGACGTGACATCAGCAGCGCACCGAGCACCAAACCAACCGCTGCACCGACGCCCACGCCATGCCATGGTTTATCATGCACATAGGCATCAACCTGATAGCTGGCGTCTTTCGCTGCTTGCGTCACACGACCCTGGCTACCGTTGAGTTTTGCGCGGGTTTGTTTCAGCAGCGACTGTGCCTTACTGCGCGCACTGTCCACTTCATCTTTGGCTTCGCTGCCGTAAGATTTAAGTAATGCCTCGAGCGAATCGGCCAGCTCGTTTACATCCTGATTGATATCAATGTCATCGTTTTTGCTTACGCGATTGAACATTTTTTTCGCTCCCTTTGATTTAACAAGTAATACTCAGTGTAGACGAAACGTGATTAAACGCAGGCGTTTGCCAGGCTTTAGGGAAATTCCGAATGTCCTGAGTGGTCGCGCTGTTGTAAGGTTGCGGGGCTGTGAGAAGAGAGGAGCAAGCATGTATTTACGTCCGGATGAGGTAGCGCGCGTACTGGAAAAAGCAGGGTTCGAAATGGATACCCTGACGCCAAAGATCTACGGTTATCGTCGTGGTGAAAATTATGTCTACGTCAATCGCGAAGCGCGCATGGGACGAACGGCACTGATCATTCACCCCACGCTGAAAGAAAAAAGTCAGCACTTCGCTGAGCCCGCCTCAGAAATGAAGACCTGCGATCACTACACGCAGTTTCCGCTGTATCTGATGGGTGAATCGCAAGAGCATTACGGTATCCCACACGGTTTTAGCTCGCGCATTGCGCTTGAGCGCTATCTGCAAGGCGTATTTGGCGCCTGATACTGCGCCCCGCTCGCACGGGGCCGCACCGCTGTTTTGATAAATCCCCACCTTTTGCCACGTTGCAAATTGCCACGCTGGCGCGTATAACCCTGTGTCCATATAGATGTTCAGACGTCCATACGGATAAAAATAATGCAAACGCAGGAAACGCCTTCACAGGACAACTTCAAGCGCACCATGAAAGTGCGGCATCTGGTGATGCTGTCGCTGGGCGGTGTCATCGGTACCGGGCTGTTCTTCAACACCGGCTATATCATTTCGACCACCGGGGCGGCCGGTACGCTGTTGGCCTACCTGATTGGTGCGCTGGTGGTGTGGTTGGTGATGGTGTGCCTTGGAGAACTGGCGGTGGCGATGCCGGAAACCGGTGCTTTCCACGTCTATGCGGCACGCTATCTCAGCCCGGCGACCGGTTACACGGTGGCGTGGCTCTACTGGCTGACGTGGACCGTGGCGCTCGGTTCCAGCCTGACAGCGGCGGGATTCTGTATGCAGTACTGGTTCCCGACCACGCCTGTATGGCTGTGGTGTCTGGTGTTTTGTATTGCCATCTATCTGCTCAATATCGTCTCGACACGCTTCTTTGCGGAAGGGGAGTTCTGGTTCTCGATCATTAAAGTGATCACCATCATCGCCTTTATCATTCTCGGCGCGGGTGCCATGTTCGGCTTTATTCCGATGAAGGATGGCAGCGCGGCACCGGGTCTGCATAACCTGACGGCATCCGGTTGGCTGCCGCACGGCACCTTGCCGATTCTGATGACCATGGTGGCAGTGAACTTCGCTTTTTCTGGCACCGAGTTGATTGGCATCGCCGCCGGAGAGACGGAACAGCCGCAGAAAGCGTTGCCGCTGGCCATCCGCACCACGGTCGCTCGTCTCATCATTTTCTTCATTGGTACGGTATTCGTGCTTGCGGCACTGATTCCGATGGATCAGGCCGGCATCGTCAAAAGCCCGTTTGTGCTGGTGTTTGAAAAAATCGGTATTCCCTATGCAGCGGATATCTTCAACTTCGTGATCCTCACCGCTATCCTCTCAGCGGCGAACTCCGGCCTTTACGCCTCGGGCCGCATGCTGTGGTCACTGGCGAATGAGAACACGCTGCCGCGCTGTTTTGCGCAGGTTAATCGTCGCGGTATTCCGGTGCTGGCGATCACCGTCAGTATGATTGGTGGCTTGCTGGCGCTGTTCTCCAGCGTGATCGCCCCCGATACCGTGTTCGTGGCACTCTCTGCGATCTCCGGCTTTGCCGTGGTGGCGGTGTGGCTCAGCATCTGTGCCTCGCATTATGTATTCCGCCGTCGCCATCTGGCCGAAGGCGGTTCACTGCAGCAACTGGCCTATCGCGCGCCGTTGTATCCGCTGACACCGATTCTCGGCTTCCTGCTTTGTCTGCTGGCATGTGTAGGGTTGGCCTTCGATCCGTCACAGCGAATTGCGCTGTGGTGCGGCATTCCGTTTGTACTGTTCTGTTATGCCGCATACCATGTGACGCATCGACGTAACCTGAAGGCCGAGGGGGCCAATGATGTCGCGTAATCCTGTGGCAGAAGCGTTAACTCAACATGACACGCTGATTTTAGATGGTGCTCTGGCGACCGAACTGGAAGCGCGTGGCTGTAATCTGGCTGATGCGTTATGGTCTGCCAAAGTGCTGGTGGAAAACCCTGAGCTGATTTATCAGGTGCATCATGACTACTTTGCTGCAGGTGCCAACGTGGCGATCACTGCCAGCTATCAGGCCACCCCGCAAGGATTTGCGGCGCGTGGCCTGGATGAAGCCCAATCTCTGGATCTCATTACTCAAAGCGTCAAGCTGGCACAGCGTGCGCGTGACGACTATCGCGCCGCTTCAGGCAGTAAAGCCGCGTTGCTGGTGGCCGGTTCGGTAGGGCCTTACGGTGCGTACCTCGCGAATGGTGCCGAGTATCGTGGCGATTACGCGCTGCCAGAAGCGGAGATGAAAGCCTTCCACCGTCCGCGCGTTAAAGCCTTACTGGATGCGGGTGTGGATCTGCTGGCCTGTGAAACCTTACCGTCGTTTGCAGAAGCGCAAGCGCTGGTGAGTTTGCTGGCAGAGTTCCCGGACAGCAGCGCCTGGTTCTCGTTTACGCTGCGCGATGCGCAACACATCAGTGATGGCACGCCGCTGAGCCAGGTGGCCGAGCTGGTCAATGCTGCGCCACAAGTGGTGGCGATTGGCATCAACTGCGTGGCACTGGAGAGCGTGACGCCGGCACTGCAAACTTTGCAGGCGTTGTGCGCCAAGCCGTTGCTGGTCTATCCCAACTCTGGCGAGCAGTACGATGCCAGCAGCAAAACCTGGCATTCGGCACCGTCGGGTTGCACGCTAGAGGATAAATTCCCCGAGTGGCAACAGGCGGGCGCACGCTTGATTGGCGGCTGCTGCCGTACCACACCGCAGGATATCGCGGCGATTGCCGCCTGTTGTCAACCGCAATAAAGACCAGAAAAGCAGCATTGATAGCGCGATTGAGGCGAGTGAAAAGCAGAATAGGGCAGTTTAGACTGTCCTATCTGATGCTAAAGCGGACCTGCTATGAACCTGCGACACCTTCTTCCTGCCACTGCGCTGCTGCTGAGCGGCTGTGCCACTATTGTGGGCACGGAAACGCAGCCGGTAAAAATTGACTCTGTGCCGCAGGGCGCGCGCTTCACCGTGCAGGATGAGACGGGACGCGCCGTGGCACAGGGCTACACGCCACAAACCGTCGAGCTGGCAAAATCCACCGGCAACTACTTCGGTAAGAAACACTATCAGGTGATGCTGGAGAGCCCAGGTTATGTGCCGGTGACCCTGCCGATCGAGGCCAGTGCCAACCTGTGGTATCTGCTGGGTAATATTCCTCTGCTGGGCTTCCCCGGCTGGTTGCTGGTCGATCCGTTCTATGGCGGCATGTACGACCTGAAACCTGAACATCCGCAGCCACGTTTGAACGTGGTGGGTGCGCGCGGCGGTTAAATCCTCATCGGACCGTAGCGGCGTGATTTATCACGCTTGTTTGGGCCTTCATACATTGCTGACCGATGCGCAATAAATTGCGCCGCTACGATGAAACGCTGAACGGTGCGCGCCGCTATGACTAAACGCTGGCGCACCAGCATGACCAAACTTCCCGCTATTGATGCACCGCTCCGGTGCATCAACCCACGACACCACCGCACCACCTCTGGCTTTACTGTTCTGGCACAGGCATTGCTTGGCTTGTATAGATAAGACTATACAACCGTTGTTTTTCATCACCTTTTATCAGGAGTGGAAGATGGGCAAGCCAGTGCAACATGTTGTTCGTGTGTTAACCGCAGCGGTACTTTGCGCCAGTGCTTTGGGTGCGCAAGCCGCTGACACCAAAATCGCTATCGGTATCTCCGGCTGGACCGGTTTTGCCCCGCTAACGCTGGCGGATAAGGCCGGGATCTTCAAAAAGCATGGTCTTGATGTCGATGTGAAAATGATCCCGCAAAGCAGCCGACATCTGGCGGTGGCGTCCGGCACCATCCAGTGTGCCGCAACCACCGTGGAAACCTACATCTCCTGGAACGCGGCAGGCGTGCCGATCAAGCAGATCGTCCAGCTGGACAAATCCTACGGCGCGGATGGCCTCGCCACGCGCAGTGACATCACCAGCATCAAAGATCTGAAAGGCAAAACCATCGCGGTGGATGCACCGGGTACCTCGCCTTACTTCTTGCTGGCGTGGATGCTGGATAAAAACGGCATGACGATGAAAGACGTGCGTCTGGCCACCATGGCGCCACAGGCGGCTGCGCAATCCTTCGCGGCGGGTCAGAACGACGCGGCGGTCACCTATGAACCCTATTTATCGGTGATCCGCAATCAACCCAAGGCGGGGAAAATCCTCGCCACCACGCTGGATTATCCGATGGTGATGGACACGCTGGGTTGTACGCCGACCTTCCTGAAAGCGCACCCGGACGCCGCCAAAGCGCTGGTGGCCAGCTATTTCGATGCGCTGGAAATGATCAAACAGCAGCCTGACAAGTCCAACGAAATCATGGGGGCTGCGGTGAAATCCACCGGCAAAGAGTTTGCCGAATCAGCCAGTTTCTTGCGCTGGCAGGGGCCAGAGGAGAACAAAAAGTTCTTTAACGGTGAGATTGAAACCTTTAGCGATGAAGCGGGCAAACTGCTGCTGCGCGCGGGTGTGATCAAGAAAATGCCAGACGTGAAAAGCTTGTACGACGCCAGCTTCGTGCAGTAAGCAGGAGAAAGGAGATGGAGATGAGCAAAAGCCAACCGGTAAGCCCGCCTGCGTCACTGCCCGATGCGCCCACGCGCTGGCATAACCCGTTAATGGTGCCGCTGAAAGCCATTTCGCTGCGCTTGCGTATCGCGCTCGGCGTGGCGTTCTTTGTGCTGTTCATCGCGGTGTGGACGCTGGTGACGCTGGGCGGCATGGTATCGCCCACGTTTCTGGCGGATCCACTTACCATGCTGCAGCAGGGCGTGGTGCTGTTCACCGAGTACAACTTCTCGTTGGATATCGGCATGACGGTGATGCGCGTGCTGGCCGGCTTCTTACTGGCCGCGATAATTGGTGTGCCGCTGGGCATCATGATGGGCGCCTATAAAACCTGGGAAGCCTTTCTCGAACCCTTCGTCTCCTTTTGCCGTTACTTACCGGCTTCGGCATTTGTGCCGTTGCTGATCTTGTGGGCCGGTATTGGTGAAACGCAGAAGATTTTGGTGATCTTTATCGGCTCATTCTTCCAGATCGTTTTAATGGTAGCGGTGACCGTCAGCGGTGCGCGGCGCGATCTGGTTGAAGCCGCCTACACGCTGGGATGCAGCAACCGTTCGATCGTGCGCCGCGTGCTGATACCGGGCGCGGCACCGGGCATTGCCGAACTGCTGCGCTTAGTACTGGGTTGGGCGTGGACCTATGTGATCGTCGCTGAGTTGATCGGATCGGAGAGTGGTATCGGCCATATGATCGTCGATAGCCAGGCGCTGCTTAATACCGGGCAGATCATTTTCGGCATCATTGTGATTGGCTGCATTGGCCTGATCTCCGACTATCTGTTCAAAGTGCTCAACCGGCGCTTATTTGCATGGAGTACCTTGTGATGAAGCACAGCAAACTTAACGTTCGCGGTGTCGAACGCATTTTTACCGGGCCCAAAGGCGAGAAAACCCAGGCGCTGCAACCGATCCACTATCAGGTGGAGGAGAATGATTTCATCACCATTCTCGGGCCGTCAGGCTGCGGCAAATCTACGCTGCTGCGCATCATTGCCGGTTTGGATACGCCAACGCGCGGGGAAATCTGGCTGGACGGCAAGAGCGTGGAGGGGCCGGGGGCCGATCGCGGCATGGTGTTCCAGAGCTACACCTTGTTTCCGTGGCTGACGGTGGAAGAGAACATCCGCTTTGGTTTGCAGGAGCGCGGTCTCAGTGCGGCACAGCAGAAAGAGCGCAGCGATTATTACATCCAGCAAGTGGGATTACGCGGTTTTGCCCAGCACTATCCGCGTCAGCTCTCTGGCGGGATGCAGCAACGTACCGCGATAGCCCGTGCGCTGGCCAACGATCCCAAAGTGCTGTTGATGGATGAACCCTTTGGCGCGCTGGATAACCAAACGCGCGTGATGATGCAGGAACTGTTGCTGTCCGTGTGGGAGCAGTCGCGCAAAACCGTATTGTTTGTGACGCATGACATTGATGAAGCGATTTTTATGGCGAACAAAGTGGCGATATTCAGCGCGCGCCCTGGCCGCATCAAACAGGAAGTGGCGGTGAATTTTAACGCGCAGCGGGATTACACCATCAAAACGTCACCAGAATTTATGACGCTCAAAGCCGAAGTCACCGAATCGATTCGCAGCGAAACGCTGCAGGCGATGGCGCATTAAGCGGGGATAAAATGTGTAGCGGCGCAATGTATTGCGCATTGGTAAGCCATGTCGACATGCGCGATAAATCGCGCCGCTACGATTGGAGGATGGGGTTAAGCCACTATTCGGCCCTGCGCCATGTGCGCCGCACGGTCGCACATATGATCGATCACATCGGGATCGTGGCTCACCAGCACCATGGTCAATCCATCATTCTGCTTCAGATCGTTCAACAGGTTGAGGATCTCCGCCTGCACCGACATATCCAGCGCTGAGGTTGGCTCATCGAGCAGTAGGATCTTCGGCTCCAGCAGCAGCGCGCGTACTATCGCCACACGTTGCCGCTGTCCACCAGAGAGCTGATGCGGATAGCGATCCGCCAACGCCGGATCCAAACCCACATGGCGGAAGCCGTCATTAATGCGATCGTCGATATTGTCGCGCTTCAGCATTTTCAGCGGTTCTGCCAGGGTACGGCGCAGGCGATGACGCGGATGCAGCGAGGCATAAGGGTCCTGAAACACCATCTGCACATCACGGCGCAGTGGACCGGTAAAGGCTTTACCCGGTTGCACCGCGGTGCCTGCCAGCTGCATCGTGCCGCTCCAGAAGGGATTCAACCCGGCCATCACCCACAGCAGCGATGACTTGCCACAACCCGAAGGCCCAACCAGACCAAAACATTCACCCGGCGCAACCTGCAGCGAAACATCATGCACCACGGTACGCAGCTCGTAGCCCTGTTTGTGGGACACGCTGAGGTGGCTTAACTCAATCATCACTCTTCTCCAGCGATGCACGATCCAACACCGGCAGACGTTCGCCGTGTGTCGCTTTGCTGGGACGACACGCCCACAGTGTGCGGGTGTAGGGATGGGTGGCATGAGCAAGCTGCGCTGCAGGCAAGGTATCCAGCAGACGGCCCTTATACATCACCATCACCCGATCGCAGTGTTCGGAAACCTGCTGCAGATCGTGGCTGATCAACAGCAAGCCCATATTTCGCTGCTCGACCAACCGACGGATCAACGCCAGCACCTGATCGCGCATCGCGTGATCGAGCGCTGAAGTCGGTTCATCGGCAATCAGCAGATCGGGATCGGTGATCAGCGCAATCGCCAGCATCACGCGTTGCCCCATACCGCCAGAGAGTTGATGAGGATAGCGTTTCATCAACTGGCGCGGCTCGGGAAGACCGACCGCCTCCAGCATCTCGCACACTTTGGCTTTGCGTTCGGCTCGGCTCATTTTGCGGTGCAGCACCAGCGGCTCTTCCACCTGCCAGCCGATGGTGCGCGTCGGATTCAGCGCGTATTTCGGGTCCTGCATCACCATCGCCACTTTGCCACCGCGCAGGGTGATCCAGTCACGTTCACTCAGTGACAGCGCATCAGCTCCCGCCACCTGCAAACAATCGGCTTGCAGATGCAGAGCGGGTGACAGCAAACCCATCAGTGAGCGGGCGGTGAGTGATTTGCCGGAACCGGATTCACCGACCAGCGCCACGCGCTCACGGCCAATCTGGAAAGCGATATTATCCACCAGCAGTGCATCCTTGCTGCGGATGGTCAGCCCTTGGACATCAATTAACAGATCATTTGGCATGACGAGTATCCAGTCGGTCGCGCAGGCCATCGCCTGTCAGGTTAAACGCCAGGCTGGCAAACAGAATCGCACCGCCAGGTGCGGCGGCTACCCACCACTGATCGAAAATCACTTTACTGCCTTCCGCGACCATTGAACCCCATTCGGCCGTCGGCGGTTGCACGCCCATGCCGAGGAAGCCCAGACCGGCTGCGGAAAGAATGATGCCACCCAGACTCAGTGCGGCGCGCACCACGGCTGTCGGTAAACACAGCGGTAAAATGTGGCCGAACATCAGGCGCAGACCGGTAATGCCCTGCATGCGTGCGGCAGCCAGATAATCACTGCGGCGTAACGCCAGGGTTTCAGCACGTGCCTGGCGGGCAAATGGCGGCCAGCTGGTTAGCGCCAGCGCCAGCGCGCCGTTCATCAATCCCGGACCGAGCATGGCAACCAGCGCCAGGGCGATAACCAGATTCGGCAGTGACAGGAAGATATCGGTGATGCGCATCAGCACGCGCTCGGTCCAGCCGCCGACATAGCCCGCCGTGATGCCAACCAGCAGGCCAACCGGAATGGTCAGCAGCAGAATCAGCGACACCAGCAGCAGCGTCGGCCGCGCGCCGTAGATCACGCGGGACAATAAATCACGGCCAAAGCCATCGGTACCGAACCAGTGCACGGCAGAAGGGGACTGCAAGCGCTGGGCAATCACCTGCGCGTTAGGATCGAACGGGGCCAGCAGCGGGGCAAACAGCGCCATCGCCACCACAATCAACACCAGCGTCAAGCCAATGGTAAGTGAGGTGACGCGTGCGCGGCGGCGGGGTGGCCGCACGGTTTCCAGTTCAGAGAGTTGTTGAGTCATCGGGTTCTCGGATCGGTTAACCAGGTTAAGGCATCGGCCACGGCGTTAAGCAGAATAAAGCAGCTGCCAATCAGCAGGGTCGAGCCGAGAATCGCGGGTGTATCCGAGGAAAACAGCGCGTTCGTCATGTAGCGTCCAACACCTGGCCAGGCAAATACCGTTTCGGTTAACACTGAGCCTTCCAGCAGTGTGGCGTACGAGAGGGCGATGACGGTGATCAGCGTGCCAAGGACGTTGGGAAAGATATGGCGTAACAGGATGCGAGTGCGGCCTGCGCCTTTTGCGCGCGCCAGAATCACATACTCCTTGCTGCTCTCTTCCAGCAGCGCCGCGCGCAGTAGGCGCGTAATGCCGGCCATCGCCAGCAGACCGAGGATCACCACCGGCAGCCACAGGTGCGCAATCGCATTGCGGAACATTTCAGGATCGCCAGACAGCCAGCTATCGATCAGCACAAAGCCGGTTTTCGGCTCCAGCGTGTAGATCCAGATATCATCCAGCTGTCCCGGTCCAGCAGACCAGTGCAGCACCGCGTAAAACAGCAGCAGACCGAGCAGGCCCAACCAGAACACCGGTACTGAATAGCCGAGCAGTGAAATAAAACGCGCCACGTTATCAATGACGCTACCCGGCTTCCACGCCGCCAGCAGCGCCAGCGTAATGCCAAACACGGCGGCAAAGATCATCGCGCAAGTGGCCAGTTCGATAGTGGCTGGAAAGGTGCGCATCAAATCCGCGCTCACCGGCTGATTGGTGAGATGCGAAAGCCCTAAGTTGCCCTGGGCCAGATGGCTGATATAGCGCCAGAACTGTACCAGTACCGGCTGATCGAGACCGAGATCGTGACGCACCTGCGCATAAGTTGCTTCGCTGGCGTGATCGCCCGCGATTTGCTGTACCGGATCGACCGGCGACAGGTGCGACAACATGAAAGTGAACGCTAACAAACCTACCAGCGTCACCAGCAGTGATAACACACTGGTGAGCAGGCGGCTAAAGCGTTGCCAGAGCGGCCGGGCGAACCCGGCCTGTGAAGCAGACACTGCCATTACTTAGAAACCTGTGAGTAGTACACCATGTCTGGGTTAATCCCCTGCACATAGCCTTTCAGGTTATCGCGCAGTGCAATCAGGTTACGTGCCTGCAAACCGATCACATACGGTGAGTTTTTCAGCACTTCACGCTGCATTGCCTGGTACATTTCCACACGCTTGTTGCTGTCGGCTTCGGCGGTGGCCGCCAGCGTCTGCTTGCTCAATTCTGGAATATGCCAGTCAGAGCGGTAGGCAATGGTTTTACTGCCATCTTCTGGGTTGTAAGCGAAGGAGGCGGCATTGGTGTTCGGATCGAAATAGTCCGCACCCCAGGCATTCAGCGTGGCTTCATACTGGTGCGCTTTCACGCGGGTTGACACTTCAGAACTCAGACCCGGCTGCACTTCCACCTTCACGCCACCTTTGGCAAAGCTGCCCTGCAACGCCTGAGCGATATCCAGGTACGGCGGTTGGTTGCTGGTGGAGAGTTTAAAGCTGACGTTGGTCAGGCCCGCTTTCTTCAGAATGGCTTTGGCTTTTTCCGGATCGTAGCTGTACGGCGTATCATTCAGCGCGCCGAGGAAACCTTTAGGCAAGAAAGTCTGATGGACTTCGAACTGGCCTTTCAGCAGATCGTTGGCGATGCCTTTATAGTCGAACAGGTAACGGGCCGCTTCCCACAGCGCAGGATTCTTCAGCACCGGGTTCTCACCGACGTTGAACTGGATGTAATAGAGCGAGGCCATAGGAATCGCTTCGGTCTTCACACCCGCTTTGTCTTTCAGCGCGGCGATTTGGTCAGCGCCGAGGTTACGTGCGATATCCACATCGCCCTGCTCCAGCAGCAAGCGACGCGCAGCGGGCTCAGGCACGTTCTTGATTAAGATGTTTTTCAGCTTCGGTGCACCAGCCGGTGACGTCGGGTTGGCGGTGAGCAGTACCACTTCATGCAGCACCACTTTACGGATCTGATACGGGCCGCTGCCAGCAGAATTGGTGCCCAGCCACGCGTGACCGAAGTCGCCGTTTTTCGCGTTGGCTTGTGCGGTTTTCTCATCAACAATCGATGAAACCGGGGCAGACAGCAGGCTCAGCACATAGGCCGGGCTGACGTTGGCGCTCCAGCTAATCTGCACATGATTGTCATCGACCTTCTTCAGGAAAGTATCGACGTTATCTTTATTCCAGCCCAGTTGGGTCAGGATAAAGGAAGGGTCGAGGTTCAGTTTCACCACGCGGCCCAGCGAGAAGATGACATCTTCCGGACGCAGCGGATTACCGCTGGCGAATTGCGCGCCTTTGCGCAGTTCAAAAGTCAGGCTGCGATTATCACTGCCTGAAGTCCATGAAGTGGCCAACGTGGGTTTCAAATCCGTGGGATTGGTCGGGTCAGACTGGACCAATCGTTGATAGATGTTAGTGAACGCTTGCACTGTAGTCAGTTCAAAGCCCTGTGCGGGGTCGAAGCTATCAGCATCATCAGTCGACTGCGCAATCACCAGCGTATCCTTTGGTGTTGCGGCCTGAGCAGAGAAGGCGGCTACCAGCGATAACGCCAGCAGTGAGGGAATAATTTTTTTCATGTTGTTTCCTTGCCTTAAAAAAGTAACGCGAGTTTACGAGAGCGGCGTAATGAAGAATAGTCAATTTATGGCTATGCATATGCTTTAAGGTTCTAAGTGCGTTAGTTCAGTTATATACCCTTCATCCTTCAAGTTTCAGGAGCGTTGGCTACGTGCATTCACCTCAGTCACTTACTTCAGTAAGCTCCTGAGGATTCATGCACTTGCCGCCTTCCTGAAGCTCGAATTATTTTGGGTATACCCTTCATACATACTTCAAGCTGCAGGAGCGTTGGCTACGTGCATTCACCACAGTCACTTACTTCAGTAAGCTCCCGAGGATTCATGCACTTGCCGCCTTCCTGCACCAAGAGTAGGCCCCATGAGGGGACTCGAATTATTTTGGGTACAAGCTTGTTAAACAGGGGGGGATTGATGCCGCAGGATGAGGTAGGCGCGCGCGTGTTTTCGCGCTTCTATCAACCAAATCGCAACGAAAATTAAATGAATAACGCAACGGGAATAATTAACTTTACTTCGCTTCCTTCGGGAATATAATAGCGCCAACTTCAAACAGGAGAATTCAGTTGGACAGTCACCCTTTAAGATGGCAATACAAGGCAAGCTGACGCGCGAATTCTTTTGTCGCTGCTTGCCAACACGGCGGGCAGCAATCCTCACCTCTCTCTGATGATTGTTCCCTTTAAAACTGGTTGTAACGGGCTGAAACCCGTGGGGATTTCATCATGCACATGATTTTAAACGCACTTTTCCCTCCGCCTCGATGCGCGCGCTGATCTTCAGCGTGCAGATTTAGCCGTTACTGGCGCATGCCCTGTTACGTCCATAGAAAATTTTGGGCGGTCTGAGGGCTGCATTCAGTAGCGGAATCGACATCGTAATATTCATTTCTCGTTTATTTAAACGAGCGATTTTCTTCGCCCTTATTTCCGGGAGGTAATATGGAAATTCCCGACAGGTTATTTTTAATCATCTAACGCTAAGCCGTTAATTTAATTTATCCCACATTATGCGCTCAACGCGCAGGGACTTTTATTGCCGTAAAAAAAAGAGGAATGTCATTATGACTGACATGAAACTCAACCAGGACAAAAAAGCCTGGAACAACAGCGTGCGCCAGCCACGCCAAAAAACACCGCGCTATCTGATTGAAGACGAAGCGGGTTTCACCGCTGATGAAACACTGGTGCGCCTGCGTAGTGATGCATTGGGGTTGAGTGAACGTGAAGCCGAAGCGCGTCTGGAAGTCTACGGCCGTAATCAGGTGGAACATGATAAAGCGCCACCGGCGCTGATTCAGCTGTTTCAGGCGTTTAACAACCCATTTATCTACGTATTAATGGCGCTGGCCGCAGTCAGCTTTTTCACCGATTACTGGATGCCGATGCGCAAAGGCGAGGAGACCGATCTGACCGGTGTCATCATCATTGTGACGATGGTAACGCTCAGCGGTTTGCTGCGCTTCTGGCAAGAATTCCGTACTAACAAAGCCGCACAGGCGTTGAAATCCATGGTGCGCACCACTGCCACCGTGCTGCGCCGTGAATCCGCGCAGCAGCCGCCGGTCAAACAGGAAGTGGATATCGCCACGCTGGTGCCGGGTGACATTATCTATCTCTCTGCGGGCGATCTGGTGCCTGCTGATGTTCGTCTGCTGGATTCGCGTGACCTGTTTATCAGCCAGGCGATTTTGACCGGTGAATCCCTGCCGGTTGAGAAATATGACGTCACTGGTCATGTCACCAGCAAAGGAGCCGGGGCGAGTGATCAGGGCGCTTCACTGCTGGAGCTGGGCAGCGTCTGTCTGATGGGCACCAATGTCTCCAGCGGCAGTGCCAAAGCAGTGGTGGTGGCTACCGGTAGCGAAACTTACTTTGGCAGCCTGGCGAAATCAATCGTCGGTAACCGCACGCAAACGGCATTTGATCGTGGGGTCAATAGCGTGAGCTGGCTGCTGATCCGCTTCATGCTGGTGATGGTGCCGGTGGTGCTGCTGATTAACGGTTTAACTAAAGGCGACTGGCTGGATGCGTCGCTGTTTGCTCTGGCCGTTGCGGTTGGCCTGACACCGGAAATGCTGCCGATGATCGTCAGTTCCAACCTGGCCAAGGGCGCGATCGCTATGTCACGCCGTAAAGTGATTGTGAAACGGCTGAACGCGATTCAAAACCTGGGAGCGATGGACATCCTGTGTACCGATAAGACCGGGACGCTGACACAGGACAACATCATCCTCGAACATCATCTGGATTGCGCCGGAGTGGAAAACTCCCGCGTGCTGATGCTGAGCTGGCTCAATAGCCACTATCAGAGCGGCACGCCAAACCTGATGGATCGCGCCATTCTGCGTTATGGCAAAGATCGTATCAGTGCCGATATGGGTGACTATTACGCCAAAGTGGATGAGCTGCCGTTTGATTTTGTGCGTCGTCGCGTTTCAGTGGTCGTGCGCGATCGTCGCCTCAACCAACAGATGCTGATTTGCAAAGGTGCAGTGGAAGAGATGCTGAGCATCGCCACCGCCGAGCGTGAAGGGAAGCTGGTGCAGCCGCTCGATGAAAAACGTCGTGCAGAGCTGCTGGCGTTGGCACATCAATACAACGAACAGGGCTTCCGCGTATTGCTGGTCGCCAGCCGTGTGTTGGAGGAGTCAGGCTTGCAGCAGGCGCTGAACGTAGCGGATGAGCAAGGGCTAACCGTGGAAGGGCTGCTGACCTTCCTTGATCCACCGAAAGAGAGCGCCGCCAAAGCGATTACCGCACTGCGCGAAAACGGCGTCAGCGTCAAAGTGTTGACCGGCGATAATCCGGTGGTCACCGCGCGCATCTGCCAGCAGGTGGGGATAGATAGCGGAGATATCGTCACTGGCGACCAGATTGCCATGATGAGCGATGAGCAGCTGGCTAACGCCGCCGCGCAGAGTGCAGTGTTTGCCAAACTGACACCGTTGCAGAAATCACGCATTTTACGCGCGCTGCAACAACAAGGGCATACCGTTGGCTTCCTCGGCGACGGCATTAATGATGCACCCGCGCTGCGTGATGCCGATGTGGGCATTTCAGTCGACAGCGCCGCAGACATCGCCAAAGAATCTTCTGACATCATCCTGTTGGAAAAGGATCTGATGGTGCTGGAAGAGGGGGTGATGAAAGGACGCGAGACCTTCGGCAATATCATCAAATATTTGAACATGACCGCCAGCTCTAACTTCGGCAACGTGTTCTCCGTGCTGGTGGCGAGCGCCTTTATTCCTTTCCTTCCGATGCTGGCGATTCATCTGCTGATCCAGAACCTGATGTACGATCTGTCTCAGTTGGCATTGCCTTGGGACAAAATGGACCGCGAGTTCCTGCGCAAACCGCGTAAATGGGACGCGCGTAATATCAAACGCTTTATGCTGTGGATTGGGCCAACATCGTCAATCTTTGATATCACCACTTTTGCCGTAATGTGGTACGTGTTTGCCGCTAACACACCTGAAATGCAGTCTCTGTTCCAGTCAGGTTGGTTTGTGGAAGGGTTGCTGTCACAGACGCTGGTGGTGCATATGCTGCGCACGCAGAAAATACCGTTCATTCAGAGCCGGGCTGCATTGCCGGTGCTGCTCGCCACCGCATGCGTGATGATTGCCGGTATTCTGCTGCCATTCTCTCCGCTGGGCAGCATGGTGGGACTGGTGCCGCTGCCATGGTCATATTTCCCATGGCTGGTGGCGACATTACTCGGTTACTGCGTAGTCGCACAGGGTATGAAAACGCTGTACATCAAACGCTTCGGCCAGTGGTTCTAAACCCATGGAGGCACTATGCGGAAACGGAATCTCGATAAGGTGGTGTGCCACCTGCTGATAATGATGGTGGTGATCATTGTGCTAACGTTGGTGTTACGTTAGTGAAACCAAGGGCAGGTTATCCTGCCCTTTTTGCCTTTTAACTGCGGGAAGGGAAAAATGAGCCAAGCAAAACGCGCGTTGATTATTGGTGCTTCAAAGGGGATTGGGTTGGCGGTGGTACAACAACTGCTCGCCGATGGCTGGGAGGTAACCGCCACTTATCGCAGCACCGCCGTGTCTTATCAGCATGAGAAGCTACGCTGGATGCCACTGGATATCACCATCGCCACTCAGCGTGAGCACTTACTTCAGCAACTTAAAGGCCAGCACTTTGATCGTGCTCTGATCAATGCTGGCATTCTCGGTCCGGACTCGATGGAGCTGATCGCCACCAGTGATGACGAGTTAATGCAGCTGTTTATGACCAACTCGGTGGCCCCCATCCGCATGGCTGAAGGTCTGTTGCCACTACTGCAGGAAAAGCAGGGCGTGCTCGGCATCACCACATCACGCCTCGGTAGCCTGACCGAAAATCCCGAGGCGCTTCGCCCTTATTACTCGGCCAGTAAGGTTGCGCTCAACATGCTGAGCCGCGCCTTGGTTCAGCAGATGGCCTCGCGTGGCACCACCTTGCTGTCACTGCATCCGGGCTGGGTGAAAACCGATATGGGTGGCGACGATGCGGATATCACCGCCGTTGAAAGTGCGCAGGGGTTAGTGGCACAGATGGATGGTTTTGCCGGGCAGGGCGGACATCACTATGTCGATTACAGCGGCAGAGTATTGGCCTGGTGATAATGACGGCCTGCTGGTGGTTGCCAGCAGGTTATTTACTCTTCGTCTGGCGAGTAATATTGCACGCCAATTTCAATGCGCTCTCGACCGCTGGCCACGCGATGACGGTTGCTGTCGCGCAGTGAATAGATGCAGCCGCAATACTCCTGCTGATAGAAACGCTCGCGCTTGCTGATCTCGATCATGCGCGAGGATCCACCGCCTTTACGCCAGTTAAATTCCCAATACAGCATATCGGGATAGTGCGCGGCTGCACGGACGCCGCAGTCATTGATCTGCTTCATATCCTTCCAGCGTGAAATGCCCAGCGAACTGGTGATCACTGGAAAGCCATTTTCATGCGCGTACAGTGCGGTTCGTTCAAAACGCATATCAAAACACATGGTGCAACGCACACCGCGCTCCGGCTCCCATTCCATACCACGTGCACGTTCAAACCAGTTGTCTTTATCGTAATCGGCATCAACGAAAGGCACGCCAAACTGCTCAGCAAAGCGGATATTCTCCTCTTTACGCAGCGCGTACTCTTTCAATGGGTGAATGTTTGGGTTGTAGAAGAAGATGGTGTAATCGATACCGGAAGCCAGCATCGCTTCCATCACTTCCCCCGAGCAAGGCGCGCAGCAGGAGTGCAACAGCACTTTGTTGTGACCGTTGGGTAAGGGCAGGGGCTGGCGTTTGAAGGTGTCAGACATAAGAGAATCTGGTTAATGGAGTGTTGGGCTGAGTGTAAAGCCATTTACACATAGACGCAAAAACCGCTCAGTCTTCGTGTTTTAAGATTACCCATTTTTTGAAACCGAATTGACGTTGTACACCTGCGGGGTCGCCGATGAAGGGCAGCGTGACTTGTGCTGCATCTCTGACTTGCAACGACCAGAGCTTCTCATCCATGAAGTGGAATCGAATGTGGTCATCACACAGGGACAAGTTACTGAACTGTCCAGAATGGTAGGCCAATTCAATGTGGATCACTTCCAATACACCCAGCTCAAGCTGACATAGCACAATGGTGAGCGATTCTTCGAACAGAATGCCATCGGTGATGAACAGCAGGTAACGCTCAGCACTGATCTCAACGGCCGCTTCCGGTATCGATCCTGGCACGATGATACCGGTGTGGCGGTTGTCCAACAGGACTTCAGACTGTGCTTGCAAGAAGTCAGTGGCTGGCTGGATTTGTTTGAGGGTTAAATGATTGGCTTGGCAGATAGTCATTAGAATTTAAGGATATCAATTAATTGCGTGAAAGATGGCAAGCAATAAATCTTTCCCATCATCTTGAGAGAAACTGTTGTGATATCGGTCGTGAAACTCTTGTTGGATTGCAACGTCATCCAGTTCAAGAAAACGGCTAACCTCAGATTGCAGCGATTTCTTATCTTCTGATGACAGTTCGGCAACATAGACATTAATGGCCTCATTGATAGTATCTGCACCAGTGATTAAATCAAAGTCTTGGTTCAGTGTTCCCTCTATGAGCTGATCTAAGTTTGCAGTAATTAGCATGGGTCAAACCTCTGGATGTACGCTAAGCGTGTAGATTTTTCCTTAGAAGATACATGCTCGTATACTGATGAAGTCTCTGGGAGTTAGAAACTTATTACCTCTGTTGGAGCGTAAATGAAAAAGGCCGCAATCGCGGCCTTTCGGTATTCAGTCAGAAGAAATTACTCGGTCACTTTCTTCTTCAAATCGCTGGCACCTTCTTTGGTAGCATTCCAGCCTTTGGTTGCACCTTCTTTGGTCGCATCAACGCCTTTCTCGGTGCCTTCTTTGGTTTTGTTCCAACCTTTTTGAGCGCCTTCGCTGATTTTGCTGGTGGTGCTGTTGCTCTTACCTTCAGCAGCATGCTGCGCTTTCAGCTTCTGCTCTTCGCCTTGATGCTGCGCTTTGTGCAGTTTTTCTTTGGCGGTGTTTGCGCCCGCTTGTGCGTTCGCTACGGTTTCGTCAGTGGCATGTGTAGTCGCGGCAAAAGCCGAAGAAGCCAGCAGCAGGGCCGATACAGCAATAATTGTCTTTTTCATGAATATTCCCTCATCAATCGCTCTGTGAGTTATGAGCGTAGCTAACAATGGCACGCTCAGCCAGAATTGGCTCCAGGAATAACCTTAATTGAATCATTAGGTTTGGATGGTGCGAAAAATGTGCAGTGGCAGCAAGCCGATTGCAGATTTATCAGAGGGTAGTGTTGAGCGCGATGTGAGTTATGCAGTCATCATTACTCTTCGTCACGCTCTTTAGCCGCACGCTGGCGCTCATAATACTCATCTTCAGCAGATATGATTTCGTCTAGCAGTGAATCCATATCCACATCGTGAACCTCTTCCACAAAGCGCCCGGTTAATGGCGTTTCTGGCGTTAACTTTCCGTCTTCATATAACTGCCAGATTTCCTTAGCAAAACGCGTTGCCAGGATTTGTGGGGCAAACTGGCCGTAATAGGCGGTGATGTTATTGACATCGCGCGCGAACATCGATTCAGCGTGGTTATTCGCCGCTGCATCCACCGCTTGCGGCAGGTCAATGATCACCGGACCTTGAGCATCCTGCAGTACATTAAATTCCGACAGATCGCCATGCACGATCCCGGCACATAACATGCGCACGATATTGCGAATCATGGTGTCAAAGTCAGCCAGCGCTTCCTGTTCCGACAGCATGATATCGCTCAGACGAGGCGCAACGGCACCATCTGCATCGGTAACCAGTTCCATCAACAACACGCCGTCCAGACACATATAAGGCTCTGGCACGCACACGCCGGCTTTAGCGAGGCGAAACAGTGCATCCACCTCAGCAGTATGCCAGACGTCCTCTTGCTGCTTGCGTCCAAATTTGGAGCCTTTCTGCATAGCACGGGCGCTACGGGAGTTGCGCACTTTACGCCCTTCCTGATATTGCACGGCTTGCTTGAAGCTGCGTTGCGATGCCTCTTTGTACACTTTGGCACACTGAACCTTGTCACCGCACAGCACGGTGTAAACGTCAGCTTCTTTGCCGCTTTTCAGCCGCTGAAGCACGTTATCAATCAGGCCATCATCGACCAGAGGTTGGATTCGGTTTGGAATTTTCATGCGGCTTTATACCTTATTTAAGAGGCTTTCCGCATCAAGAACATGGTGAGTTGCATGGAAAAACCTAACGAGCATCGATAGTTGTAGATGCTTGTAACATCATCCCACAAAACCATTGGCACAAAAAAGCCCGTGGGGCTTTCAACTTAAGTGCTTATAGGACTTTATTGGATGATTCTGGAGTTAAGATGGAGCCTTAAAGGCTTGCACAACATGGTCTGTGCGGGCTTTGCTGTGACTGCCTTGTCCCATTGAGAGTGAATAGATTTCACATCTCACGGCACCCTGTTTTTGACTCACAGTTTAAGGACGCAAAGTTTCAAGATTTGGAACAGGATAAAAGCCATCCTCCAAAAAAAATTCAGAAGAAGTCATGTTAAAGGAGAATGATGGGGTAGATATTTTATTTTTTATTGATTAGTTTAAATTCATTTCTTCTATTTCCTGTGGCAATACAGCTGCCATCGGTCATTCTGATATAGTAATAAACTGGATTTGGGAAGTGACCTAACATCCAAGGAAGTTCGTCGTTATATTTTATATCTGAGGTGGAAATGATCCAGACAGGCTCTCCATGCAAAACGGTTTCCTCTGCTTCATGATAATTCTCATCCCAGGCATTTTCGCTTTTAACAGCATATTCTTTCGCTATCTGTAATGCCTTTTCTTTAGAGATCATCGTTGTACTCCGTACCACGCTCTGTACATTATTTGTTTAATGCAGTTTTCTTCCGTGTGTCTATCGTGTACCTATTATTTTTTCTCATTAGGAAATGTACTCCTGAAAGCGTCACTTCTGTGAGCAAATCTGACGTACAGTCATCAGGAATTCATGAACAGTGGTTTCCCATAGTTCAGGCGCAAAATCAAACTCGTATCGTTTCTTGAACTCTTCCTCTACACCATCAGCATAGGTGGAGATGAAATCATCAACTTCTTCAACCAGATCTTTCAGCATCCAATCTGGCGCTGATTTTTTGAATATTTGAACGGTCCCTTCGATTGTGTCTTCTCCATCATTGATGATGTCGGCGTCCTGGTTGAAATAACCGAAAATCAGTTGGTCTAGAAAGTGGAAGTTTTGCATTTGTACCTTAAGCCTGCCAAATCTCATTAGATTCGAGCTTAGCATCCCGGAAGATTACAGGCACAAAAAAGCCCGCAGGGCTTTCACCGTGCGGGCTCTTAGGACTTCATCGGATGACTCTGGTGTCACCGATGGAGAATTTTGGTGGAGCTGGCGGGAGTTGAACCCGCGTCCGAAATTACTACACCGTCGGCACTACATGCTTAGTCAATCTTTACATTCGCCGGCCAGCTGCGGACAGACACGCCACTGACAAACTAGCCTGATTAGATTTAATGCTTCAACCCCAGGCAGGGCATCCACACGATCTCTTTTGGGTTTGACCTCTCTTGATCCCCGTCTTAAGAGCGGAAGCTAGGGAGAGAGGGCTTCAAAGCAGGGTATTAAGCTGCTAAAGCGTAGTTTTCGTCGTTTGCGACTATTTTTTTGCGGCTTTTTACGAGGCAAACCGCCCCTCGGCATGCTCCTAAGGCTTCACAATCCCGTCGAGTCCAGAATCAGCCCCAGAACTTCTCATACTACAGAAAGATGACGTCTGAATCCAGTGCTTAACGCTTTGAATTCTTCATAATACGTGCTTTATCCATCTTCCATTCACGTTCTTTCACGTCGTCACGCTTGTCGTGTTCTTTCTTACCGCGTGCCACACCAATTTTCAGTTTGGCCCAGGCGTTTTTCCAGTACATCGACAACGCAACCACGGTAAAACCTTCGCGATTCACTCGGCCATAGAGCGAGTCTAGTTCGCGCTGTTTTAACAGCAGTTTACGGTTACGGGTCGGGTCGCACACCACGTGTGTGGAGGCTACGGCCAGCGGTTGGAAAGTGGAACCAAACAGATAGGCTTCGCCATCGCGCAGCAAAATATAGCTGTCGCTGATGTTGGCTTTACCGGCGCGGAGTGATTTGACTTCCCATCCTTGCAACGACAGACCTGCTTCGAACTCTTCTTCAATGAAGTATTCGTGGCGAGCGCGTTTGTTGAGGGCAATAGTGGCTGAACCGGGTTTGTGAGCTTTTTTCTTTGTCATAGTGCGGCGTAGTCTACATCACTCAGTCTGTGGGCGCATCCCCCTGTCCTGGGGGCGGTAAAAAACAGTTCATTTTAGCACAGCTAGCAAACCCGTGAATTTTGTTTGGTAACCGAAAATGGTATTATTCAACGGTTTTGTGATGAACAGGAACCATTATGGCCCAGATTAGCCGTTCGGCGTTGGTCCCCTATAGCGCTGAGCAGATGTACCGTCTTGTTAATGACGTGGATGCTTATCCCGAATTTCTGCCAGGCTGCACGGGTAGCCGAGTGTTAGATAACAGCGGAAATCAGATGACGGCGGCGGTGGATGTCTCGAGAGCAGGCATCAGTAAAACCTTTACCACGCGCAATACATTGATCAGTAATCAAAGCATTTTGATGCAACTGGTTGACGGTCCTTTTCGTAAGCTGACCGGTGGGTGGCACTTCACCTCTTTAGGAGATGATGCCTGTAAAGTCGAGCTAAGCCTCGACTTCGAATTCACCAACATGCTGGTAGAAATGGCGTTTGGTCGCATCTTTAAAGAGTTGGCCAACAGTATGGTGCAGGCGTTCTCACAGCGCGCCAAAGAGGTTTACCGTGGCTGATATCAGCGTTGAAGTGGTGTATGCGCTGCCCGAAAAGCAGTATTCGCGCACTGTCACGCTCGATGAAGGCGCGACGGTAGAGCAGGCGATTAAAGCATCGGGACTCTTAACGCTGCGCAAAGACATTGACCTGAAAAGTAACAAAGTCGGTATCTTCAGCCGCCCGGTCAAATTGGGTGATGCCGTTCAGGATGGCGATCGTGTAGAGATTTATCGCCCGCTGATTGCCGATCCGAAAGAGATGCGCCGTCAACGCGCGGAACGTTCAGCTACCAATAAGTAACCCAATCTCAGACACAAAAAAAGGCGCTCAGGCGCCTTTTTTTGTTGTCATTCACTTAGCCTTCCGACCCAGTGAGCTTCGGTTTGTTGTCGATATTGGTCAACGTACCGTTGCTGTCGAAGGTCAGCGTCAGCGTTTGCTGTTTTACACCTTCATGACCTGGTTCCTGGCGGAACACGTAATACCAAACGTTGCTGCCAAACGGGTCGTGCATCATCGGCGTGCCGAGCGTGTAGGCAACCTGTTGCTGCGTCATGCCGGTGTGAATCTTCGACACATCGTTGGCGACCAGGTAGTTACCTTGGTTGATGTCCGGGCGATACACTACGCGCTCAAGGGTGGAACATCCGGCGGTCATCATCAACATTACCACTGCCGCGGCAGTCAGCGTTTTACAGCGCATCTATACATTCCTTTTCTGGGGCCAAACGCCTTTCATCAGGCAGTTTTGTTGCCATCGAAATCTGAACTCTGCATACGGCAGGCTTTATTATGGCGATATATACCCTTCATACTTCAAGTTGCAGGTGCGTTGACTAAGTGCATTCACCTCAGTCACTTACTTCAGTAAGCTCCTGAGGATTCATGCACTTGTCGCCTTCCTGAAACTCGAATTATTTTGTGTATTACTCCCGATGATAATAAACCTTTGTCCTATTGGAAACCTCTACAGAGCAAGCATATGACCATTGGGCCAGAAAAAAGTGCGGTATCAGGCTGCTAAAAGTTCTTTGGCGTTGGCCAGGGTGTTACGCGTGACTTCGCTGCCGCCCAGCAAACGTGCCAGTTCTTGCAGGCGAGCACGTTTATCCAGCGGCTGCATATGGGTTTCTGTCATGGCGCCATCCGTCTCTTTACTGACGAAGAAGTGTTGATGTCCGCAACCGGCTACCTGTGGTAAATGCGTCACGCACATCACCTGGGTTGACTCACCCAGTTGACGCAACATTTGACCCACCACCGCAGCCGTTGGTCCACTGATACCGACATCGACTTCATCAAAGATCATCGCCGGGGTTTCCATTTTCTGCGCGGTGATTACCTGGATCGCCAAGGCGATACGTGACAGTTCACCGCCGGACGCCACTTTGCCCAGTGGTTGCAGCGGTTGGCCTGGGTTGGTGGTCACGCGGAATTCAATACGGGTTGCGCCGTCCGCCGTCAGTTGATCGGCATTGAATTCCAGCTCAATGGCAAACTGACCGTGCGGCATGGAGAGGGTGCGCATGCTTTGGGTAATCAGTTGGCTCAACTCATGTGCTGACTGTTCACGCAGCTGATGCAGTTTTTCCGCACAGGCCAGTGCCGCCTGATGATGGGCAACGACTTCAGTTTGCAACGTTTCCTGATCGCTCTCTTGCTGCGACAGCTGTTCGGCTTCATCCAGCAACTGCTGATACAGCACCGGCAAGGTTTCCGGGGAAACGTGATGCTTACGGGACAAGGCGATCTGGCGTGACAGGCGCTGCTCCAGCTCATGCAAGCGGTTAGGATCGAGATCCAGTCGCTCGCAGTAATGGCGCAATTCATCGCTGGCTTCACTCAACTGAATCGCGGCTTCTTCCAGCAGATTGAACACGCCACTCACTTTGTCATCCAGCGTCACTAATTCACCCAGCATATTACGGGCGCTATACAACAAACTTTGCAGGTTCGTATCGTCACTGTCGGCAAGAATCTGCAGGGCCTGTTGGCTGGTTGAGAGCAGTTGGCCGCTATTAGCCAGGCGCTTGTACTCTTCATCGATCTGTTCAAACTCACCAGGCTGCGGGGCAAATTCATTGAGTTCTTTTAGCTGATATTGCAGCAGTTCACGACGCGCCTCACGCTCTTGCGAGAGTTGCTGATGCTGCGCCAGCGCGCGGCAGCTTTGATGCCAGCGCTGGTAGTGCTGGCGCATGTCGGTGAGCAGGCCATCATGGGCTGCATAGGCGTCCAGCAGGTGTTTTTGGTGATCGGATTTAAGCAGGAGCTGATGCGCATGCTGACCGTGAATCTGGATTAGCAGTTGGCCCAGTTCGCGTAGCTGTGAGAGCGGTACGGAAGTGCCGTTGATAAAGCCACGGGAACGGCCATCGGCGCTGATCACGCGGCGCAACAGGCACTCGTTGCCTTCATCAAGTTGATTCTCGATCAACCAGCGCTGGGCTGACGGCGAGGCTTTCAGTTGGAAGCGCGCACAGATATCTGCTCGACTGGCACCCTGACGCACCATATCTGCTTCAGAACGGCCGCCCAGGCACAGGCCCAACGCATCAATTGCGATGGATTTACCTGCGCCGGTTTCCCCTGTGATTGCTGTCATACCACGATGAAAGTCAATCTCCAGTTCACGAACGATAGCAAAGTTACTGATGGTCAGTTGTGCCAGCATAGAATCACCTGTATGTAAAAACAGATATGGTTTTTCATACAGTATAAACTGGTTTTTTATACAGTAAAGTAGCTGGCGGTGATTTTCAGAACAATTTTTTAGACCAGCCTAATTTTGAGCTTAAGGTATTAAAATAATTGTAATTTTTTGGATGGATAAGATTGAGGTGATGAGCGCTGCGACGGATCAACACATCCTCTCCTTCCTGAATTGGCAGCGCGATTTGGCTGTCGCAACTGATCTCCAGGTCGCTTCGCAGTGAGGAAAAACGCAGGCGAATGGTGCTGCTGCTGTTAATCACCAACGGGCGAGCGGAAAGCGTGTGTGGGAACATCGGCACCAGCGCAATCGCATCCAGCGACGGCGTCAGGATCGGGCCGCCAGCGGAAAGCGAGTAGGCGGTTGAGCCCGTCGGTGTGGAAATAATCAATCCATCGGAGCGCTGTGAAAACGCAAAGACTTCATCGATATAGACCTCGAATTCAATCATATGCGCCACTTTGCCCGGATGCAGCACCACTTCGTTGATAGCGCTGCCAATACGCGGTGAGCAGTCTTGCTTACACACTTGTGCTTCCAGCAGGAAACGGCTCTCCACGAAGTATTCGCCCTGCAGCACATCATCTAACTGTTGCTGAGCGTTGTCGGGGTCGAGATCGGTGAGAAAACCGAGATTGCCGCGGTTAATCCCAATCACTTTAATGTCATAACGTGCCAGCACGCGCGCGGCACCCAGCATGTTGCCGTCACCCCCGACCACGACCGCTAAATCGGCGCGTTGACCGATATCCGCCAGGCTGCCGGTTTCCACATCTTTCAAATTCAATTCGCGGGCAATCTGCTGCTCGACGATCACCTCATAGCCTTTTGCTGTCAGCCAGCGCCAGAGCATTTCATGGGTGGTTAACGCAGTGGGATGACGCGGATGACCCACAATCCCAATGCAGTTAAAGTGTTTGTTCATTTAGCAGGTGTTCCTCATAAGCCAAAACGGCCAGGCAATGTGATGGGTTCACTTGAAACCGTCAAACTGATCCCCATAATAAGCCAACCAGCGAGATGAATGTGCAAAACGCGGAGAAATTCATGAGTAGTAAAGAACAGAATACCCCTAACGAGCAAGTCTCAGACGAAATTCAACAGGATCAACAGCACGTGGACGCAGAGACGGCAACTGAGGTGGATCCGCGTGATGAGCGTATTGCGCAACTGGAAGCTGAATTAGCCCAGTCGCAGACCGGCGTGCGCGATGCGCAGCTGCGTGCTCAGGCGGAGATTGAAAATATCCGTCGCCGTGCCGAAATGGACGTGGAAAAGGCGCACAAGTTTGCGCTGGAAAAATTTGCCAATGAGCTGCTGCCGGTGATCGATAGCCTGGAGCGCGCGTTGGAAGTGACCGACAAAGAGAACACCGAGCTTGCCTCTATGATTGAAGGCATCGAGCTGACGCTGAAATCCCTGCTGGGTGCCGTACGTAAGTACGGTGTGGAAGTGGTCGGTGAAACCAATGTGCCATTCAACCCAGACGTGCATCAGGCGATGTCGATGATTGAATCTGAAGATATGGCGCCTAATCACGTGCTGATGGTGATGCAGCGTGGTTATACCCTCAATGGTCGCCTGCTGCGCCCGGCGATGGTGGCCGTGACCAAAGCAAAAGGTTAATTAGCCCGTTTTAAAGATCAACGGCCGCTGAATGCGGCCGTTTTTATTTGTCAGGGTAATACCGGCATCCAGTCGATAGGTGTTTGCCCAGACTGGCGCAGCAGCGCATTGGCCTGCGAGAAGTGCTGGCTGCCGAAAAATCCACGGTGGGCCGAGAGCGGTGAAGGGTGGGGCGCTTTCAAAACGTGATGGCGCTGAGTATCAATGATGCTGCCTTTCTTCTGCGCATGTGAACCCCACAGCAAGAAAATCACCCCTTCACGATGTTGATTAATGGCGCTGATCACGTTGTCGGTAAAGGTTTCCCAACCGAAACGCGCATGGGAATGCGCCTTGCTGGCTTCGACGGTGAGCACGGTGTTTAACAGCATCACGCCTTGCGTGGCCCAGCTTTCCAGAAAGCCATGCTTTGGGCGGATAAAACCGGGAATATCCTTCTCAAGCTCTTTGTACATATTCAATAGAGAAGGCGGGATGTTCACGCCCGGTAATACCGAGAAGGCCAAACCGTGGGCCTGATTGGGACCGTGATAGGGATCCTGGCCCAGAATCACCACTTTGATGTCACCCAGCTCCGTCAAACGGAAGGCATTGAACACATCTTTCTGCGGCGGATAAACGGTGACACCGGCTGCGCGCTCATTCGCCACCGCTTTTAACGTGTCGATAAAATAAGGTTTCTCTTTCTCTTCAGCCAGCACACTGTGCCAGGTTAGCTTTTCAGCCATTTTCAACTCCCTGCAAAATTTTGCACCTAGCTTAACGTGTCGTAAGCGGTAGCAGAAGGGTAAAAATAATTTGAGAAAACACAAAAAAAGTTATTGCGCATAATGGTTATGAATCAATTTGTTAGTTTTTTCGCTGACATTCGGGCTGGGCATAATTGATGCAGGTCAAAACGGCCTGTTTATCGGGGTGATATACCAGAGCATCTAATCACATGATGAACCGCGCTGTGCCTGTCAGCAGCGCATCAAAGCCCTGGAGGTCACTATGATTACTGGTATTCAAATTACTCAGGCCAACAACCCAAAACTTCTGAACTCATTCTGGTTGCTGGATGACGAGAAAGCCGAAGCGCGTTGCCTGTGTGCTAAAGGCGATTTCACTGAAGATCAGGTCGTTGCGATCAGCGATTTGGGCGAGATTGCTTACCGTGAGATCCCACTGGAGCAGAAGCCAGAAGTGCGTATTGAAGGGGGCCAGCATCTGAATGTGAATGTGCTGCGCCGTGAAACGCTTGAAGACGCCGTCAAGCACCCGGAGAAATATCCGCAGCTGACCATTCGTGTTTCAGGTTATGCGGTGCGCTTTAATGCGCTGACGCCGGAACAGCAGCGCGATGTGATTACCCGTACTTTCACTGAAAGTCTGTAATTGATCGGCTGACCAAAAGTCACACAATCATTCAGGCCGTGCCGATGTCAGTCGGTGCGGCCTTTTTTGCATTTAATGATGTGCGCCAAGAGTGTCAGAAAGGTCATTGAGATGAAAAGCGTAGCGTGAAGGCTATTTCTTATCTTCAGACATAAAAAAACGCCTCAAAAGAGGCGCTTTAATTGTGCGAGTGCTGTTTTATTCCGCACTGCTCTCTGGCGTGCTGCTGCCGCTTGGCTTGCGGCGCTTCCCGACATTTTTAGTGTCGCGATGACGCTGTTTAACACGCGGTTTTTCCGCTTCTTTCTCTTTTTGTTCTTTTCGCTTCGCCAGCACCTTTTTCGACGGTTTACCCGTGACTTTGGCACTTGGCGCGCGTGATTCTGGGCGCAACTCTTCAATCACGCGAGCCTTAACGGGCTCATTGATATAACGCGTGATTTTGCCCAGCAGCAGATGGTCATGCGCTTCAACCAGCGAAATCGCCGTGCCTTTACGGCCAGCGCGTGCGGTGCGGCCAATGCGGTGCAGATAGACATCAGCGGTGCGCGGCAGGTCAAAGTTAATCACATGCGTCACATCATCAATGTCGATACCGCGCGCGGCAACGTCAGTGGCAATCATCACGTTTACGCGATTTTCATTGATGCGCTTGATCGCTTCGTTGCGGTTGACCTGCACCATCTCACCTTCCAGATAACTGGTGCGGATGCCGGCTTCGTGCAACCAGGTCACCACCTCATGCAGACGCTCACGCTTGCGTACAAAGACGATCACGCGCTTGGCTTCTGGCATTTTCAGCAGATGGATCAGCAACTTGGTTTTGTGCTCAAGATTGTCGGCGCGGTAATACCATTGCTGAATCTTTTTACGTTCGCTTTTGCTCGGATCGGCTTCAATCGACACCGGATCATTCAGCAGACGCTCGGCGAAATCTTTGATGTTGTCGCCTTCCAGCGTGGCAGAGAACAGCAACGTCTGCTTACGCCAGCGCGTTTCGGCCGCGATGGTTTCGATATCTTGCGCGAAGCCCATGTCGAGCATGCGATCGGCTTCGTCGAGAATCAGGGTTTCAACGGCACGGCAATCAAAGTTCTCTTCTTTGATGTACTGCAGCAAACGGCCGGTGGTGGCCACCACGATGTCCTGGTTTTCACTGAACACTTCTGCGTGGTTCATGTACGCCACGCCGCCGGTAATGGTGGCGATATCAAGATGGGTGTGTTTTGCCAGCTCACGTGCCTGGTCAGCCACTTGCATCGCCAGTTCACGGGTAGGCGTAACAATCAGGATACGCGGTGGGCCCGATTTTTTACGTGGGAAATCGAGCAGGTGCTGTAATGCAGGCAGCAGAAAGGCTGCCGTTTTCCCCGTCCCGGTTGGAGCCGAACCCAGAACGTCACGGCCTTCCAGCGCGGCAGGAATGGTCTCAGCCTGAATAACAGTGGGGCGCGTGTAGCCTTTTTCCTGCAAAGCTTGCAGCAGGCTTTCGTCAAGTTCGAGTTCGGAGAATGTGGTTACGGTCATGGTCTACCTCAGTTTGGGGCGCTGATTATAGACAGATCAAACATAATCTTCATCTGTTTGTGCATTTCAGGTGCAGGTGAATTCCCCGCGTGACCACGTTACACTCCCCGCAGTAAACAATTCAATGGTAGTGAAGAATGTCTCAGGACCAGCCGCAGACGCGGGCGATGTTAAGAAAAGATGGTTTCACCTTTAAGCAATTTTTCGTGGCACATGACCGCTGTGCGATGAAAGTCGGTACGGATGGCGTGTTACTTGGCGCCTGGGCTCCCGTGGCGGGGACGCGTCGCATCCTCGATATTGGCTGTGGCAGCGGGTTGATTGCCTTGATGCTGGCACAGCGTACCCCCGATCAGGTCACCCTTGATGCGGTTGAGCTGGAGGAGAGTGCCGCAAGTCAGGCTCACGAGAATGTGCAGGCTTCACCCTGGGCCGATCGTATCACCATCCATCATCAGGATATTGTGAGCTGGAGTGAGCAAAGCGAGAAACGCTACTCTCTGATTGTCAGTAACCCTCCGTTTTTTGCACCGGGCAGCACCACCGGCAGTGTCGAGCGGGATAACGCGCGCAGCACCGCCACGCTCGACCATCCCACGTTGTTACGCTGCGCCGCACAATTAATAGAAGAAGAGGGGATTTTTTGTGTGGTGCTGCCTGAAGAGGCGGGAGAACAGCTGATTTCCCTCGCACTGGCAGAAGGCTGGCATCTGCGTTACCGCTATGATGTCGCGGCTTATGCCCAACGCCCACCAAATCGTCTGGTATTGGGCTTTTCCCCGACCGCGGGCGAAACGTTGCTGGAACGTCTCGCCATTCGCGATGAAGATAAGAGTTATTCGGCTGACTGGCTCAGCCTGGTTTCTGATTTTTATCTGTTCAGATAATTATCTGGCTGGAGTTGCGTGGGTAGGGCTTCAGAAAGCTGATCGGGATAGTCTGGCGTGTAATGCAGACCTCGGCTCTCTTTGCGCTGCAGCGCACAGCGCACCATCAACTCCGCCACCTGAACTAAATTGCGCAGTTCCAACAGATTGTTAGAGAGACGGAAGTGCGCATAGTATTCATCAATTTCCTGCTGTAACAACGTAATGCGACGCAGGGCGCGCTCCAGTCTTTTGGTGGTACGCACAATGCCCATGTAGTCCCACATAAACAGGCGTAGCTCATGCCAGTTATGCTGAATCACCACGCGCTCGTCGGCGTCATCCACGCGGCTTTCATCCCATGCGGGTAACTGCTCAACAGCGGTAACCGCTGGCAGGCGACGAATCATATCTTCCGCCGCCGACCAGCCATAAACCAGACACTCCAGCAGTGAGTTGGATGCCATGCGATTGGCGCCATGCAGTCCGGTATAGCTCACTTCTCCGATGGCATACAGCCCATCAACGTCGGTACGGCCGTGCTGATCCACCATCACGCCACCGCAGGTGTAATGTGCAGCGGGGACGATCGGAATGGGCTCTTTAGTGAGATCCAAACCGAAGGTCAGCAATTTTTCATAGATCATCGGGAAGTGGGCGCGCACAAAACTTTCCGGCTGATGGCTGATATCGAGATACATGCAATCCACGCCCAGGCGCTTCATTTCGTGATCGATGGCGCGCGCCACGATATCGCGCGGTGCTAACTCAGCACGCTCATCAAAGTCAGGCATAAAGCGCGAACCGTCCGGACGC
Organism: Pantoea sp. CFCC18177; assembly: GCF_059412425.1. Classification (NCBI taxonomy): domain Bacteria; kingdom Pseudomonadati; phylum Pseudomonadota; class Gammaproteobacteria; order Enterobacterales; family Erwiniaceae; genus Pantoea; species Pantoea sp. CFCC18177. The sequence goes on along the minus strand of NZ_JBNBPL010000002.1, from coordinate 363,684 downwards.
AGTAGCCACGCACCTTCACCGCGCAGGGCTTCGGTCAGCAAAAAGTTCTGCGCCTGAGGGTGGAATAAACAGGTAGGATGGAACTGGTTGAACTCCAGATTGGCCACGCGACAGCCCGCACGCCACGCCATGGCAATACCATCACCGGAGGCGACATCCGGGTTAGTGGTGTATTGATACACTTTTGCCGCGCCGCCAGTCGCCAGCACTACGGCTCGTGCACGGCAGGTTTCAACCTGTTCGCGATTGCGATTCCAGAACCATGCCCCCACCACTCGACGTTTGCCCGGCAGTCCGACTTTATCTGAAAGAATTAAATCCACTGCGTTGGTACGTTCAATGATGCGTATATTGGGATGGCTTAACGCCTGGCTGACCAGTGTCGTTTCCACTGCGCGACCTGTGGCATCGGCACTGTGCAGAATACGGCGATGGCTGTGGCCGCCTTCACGCGTCAGATGATAACGCGCCTCACCGTCGGGTTGCGGCTCCATATCGAACGCCACGCCATTATCAATTAACCACTGCACGCAATGGCGCGCGTTGCTGGCGATAAAGCTGACGGTTTCACGGTCGCATAACCCGGCGCCAGCGATCAGAGTATCTTCAACGTGGGATTCAATGCTGTCGGTTTCATCAAACACCGCCGCGATCCCGCCCTGTGCATACAGTGTTGAGCCTTCGTTAACCTGCGCTTTGCTCAGCACGGTTACCTGGTAATAGGGGGCAAGACGCAGCGCCAGCGACAAACCGGCGGCACCGCTGCCCACAATCAACACATCACATTGGTAATCAGGTATCGAAGTCATGGTGTTTAATTTACTAAACAAAAGGTGACCCGAGCATATGCCTGGATGGCGGTCGTGTGAAGTATTTTGAACAAATTACGCGGAAAAAATCTTCAGGCAGTGGAGATAACAACGCGATTTCAGTGAGTTATGTCTTAAAATGAGCACCTCGTGTTTTTTATATCAAACACTATGAAAATTCAGGTAATAAAGATGAAAATTAGGGCGTCATAGGGTACTCTGCCAGCGATTATCGGTGCCGCAAAAGACACCACCAGCGTAGTCAGTCGCTACACTGAAAGACAATCAACAACAAATGATGTCGTGGTTCCGATACGGAAATTATCTGGTCGTAGTGAACTTCAGGCCAACATATGACTCAAAGCGCATGCTTGCTCAGAACAATGAGATGTGCTGGCAGTTCACTTACGAATAAAAAAGATTTGGGGAGACATTACCTCGGATGAGCGAGCAGTTAACGGATCAGGTTCTCGTTGAGCGGGTTCAGAAGGGAGATCAAAAGTCATTTAACATACTGGTTATTCGATACCAGCATAAAGTGGCGAGCCTGGTTTCACGCTATGTTCCTTCAGGCGATGTGCCTGATGTGGTTCAGGAATCCTTTATCAAAGCGTATCGCGCACTGGAATCATTCCGTGGCGATAGCGCCTTTTATACATGGCTGTACCGCATCGCGGTGAATACCGCAAAAAATTACCTGGTGGCTCAGGGGCGTCGTCCACCCTCTAGTGATGTGGATGCGATTGATGCAGAAAATTTCGAAAGTGCGGGTGCACTAAAAGAAATTTCGAACCCTGAGAACTTAATGTTGTCAGAGGAACTGAAACAAATTGTTTTTCGGACCATTGAGGCGCTTCCCGAAGATCTGCGTATGGCCATTACCCTGCGGGAATTGGATGGCTTAAGTTACGAAGAGATTGCCGCCATCATGGATTGCCCGGTTGGTACCGTACGTTCGCGTATCTTCCGCGCCCGAGAGGCCATTGATAATAAAGTTCAACCGCTTATCCAACGTCAGTGATAACGGCTACTGGAAGGGTACCAAAGCATGCAGAAAGAAAAACTTTCCGCTTTAATGGATGGTGAAACTTTAGATAACGAGCTGTTGGCGTCGTTATCGAAGGATGCAGATCTTCAAAAAAGTTGGGAGAGCTACCATCTAATCCGCGACACCATGCGAGGTGACGTTGGTGAAGTGCTGCATTTTGATATCTCCGCACGTGTTGCAGCGGCCATTGCTCTTGAACCAGCGCGCAAAGTCACTACGCTGATTCCTGAAGCGCAGCCGGAGCCTTCACGCTGGGAGAAAATGCCATTCTGGCGTCGTGGCGGCACCTGGACTGCGCAACTGGCGCAAATCGGTGTGGCTGCCTGTGTGTCGCTGGCGGTGATTGTGGGTGTTCAACATTACAACAATCAACCTGGCAGTGGCGCGACAGAAGCATCTGATTCCCCTGCATTCAATACGCTGCCTATGATGGGTAAAGCTTCACCTGTCAGCCTCGGCGTGCCGTCTGATGCGTTTGACACCAACAGCTCTAACCAGCAGGTGCAAGAACAGCGTCGTCGTGTGAATGCAATGCTGCAGGATTACGAATTGCAACGCCGTCTGCATGCCGATCAGGTTCAGTTTGATGAGAAGAACGATCCGCAGCAGGCCCAGGCTAACGTTCCCGGAAATCAGTCGTTAGGAACTCAACAGCAGTAATGAAGCAGCTTTGGTGTGCCGTTAGCCTGCTGGCAGGCAGCCTGCTTTGGTCATCCACCGCCCCGGCGCAGACCTCTGCGTCCGGGGCGTTGTTACATCAAATGGAGCAGGCAAGTCAGAACCTCAACTACGAATTTGCCTACATCAATGTCTCGCGTCTTGGCATTGAGTCTCTGCGTTATCGTCACGCGGTTATCGACAATCGTATCTTTGCCCAACTGTTGCAGATGGATGGACCACGCCGTGAAGTGATTCAACGGGGTAATGACATCAGCTATTTCGAGCCAGGGCTTGATCCCTTCTCGTTGCCGGGTAACCACATCATCGATGCGCTGCCTGCGTTGATGTTTGCGGATTTCTCGCGTTTAGGTGAAGCCTACGATTTCATTCCGGTAGGGCGTTCACGCATGGCTGACCAGATGTGTGAAGTGGTGCGCATCGTGTCGCGTGATGGCACCCGTTACAGCTATGTGGTGTGGTTGGATGTGGACACCAAATTGCCATTGCGTATCGATCTCCTCGATCGTGATGGTGAAACGCTGGAGCAGTTCCGCGTGATCAGTTTTGCTGTCGATGAAGGCGTGCGAAACCTGATGCAAGGGCTGGAAAAAGCCAATCTGCCACCTACCTTGTCATTACCGGCGGGCGATAAAGTCCAACTCAGCTGGCAGCCAGGTTGGCTTCCGGCAGGGATGACGCTGATTTCGCAAAGCCGCCGCGATATGCCGGCCATGAACAAAACGGTCGAATCTCGTCTGTACAGCGATGGCCTGTTTAGCTTCGCCATCAATATTACCCCTGCCGATAAAAGCAGTGTGCCGCAGTCATTGCGCACTGGGCGTCGTACGGTGCAGACAGAAGTGCGCGATAATCGTGAAATCACGGTGGTGGGTGAGTTACCCCCTGCCACGGCTAAACGTATTGCGGACAGCATAGATTCAGGTGCACAAAAATGATGAGAGAATGGGCCACAGTGGTGGCGTGGGAGAAGGGCGTTGCCACGCTGCATTCGGAAGCTAAAACCTCCTGTAACAGCTGCTCGGCCCGTAAAGGCTGTGGCAGCCACGCGCTTAACCAACTGGGGCCGAAAAATGCCCATGTGATGACCATTGCCAGCCCAGAGCCTTTACAGCCGGGCCAGCGCATTGAGCTGGGCATCCGTGAAAGCAGCTTGTTGGGATCGGCGTTGTTGGTTTACATGACGCCACTGTTTGGCCTGTTTCTGGTTGCAGGCATCTTCCAGATGCTGTTCCACAGCGATTTAGCCGCAGCATGCGGTGCGCTTTTAGGCGGCATTGGCGGTTTTATTGTTGCGAAAGGTGTTTCCAGTCTGTTTGGCGATCGCGAAGCCTTCCAACCGGTGATTCTGAGCGTGGCGTTACCGCCTGATGCCTTACGCGTGGAAAACGAAGTTTGATCCCCGTCTGGGCCGCATCTGTGCGGCCTTTTCGTTTTGGCTTAACCGCTGAAATCTGTTGCGATTCCCCGCAGTTCCATTCTTTAACGCGCGGCATTAACAGTGTAATATGCGTCGTCATTAATGAGGCTGACAGGGTTCCGGGTGAAGCTCACTTTCCTGAATGTGTCTGTGCTCAAGTTTTCCACTGATTTTTTACGTGAAGATATTCATATAAATGAAGCACATACGAAATTTCTCTATCATCGCTCACATTGACCACGGCAAATCAACGCTGTCAGACCGTTTGATTCAAATTTGTGGTGGCCTTAGCGATCGTGAGATGGCAGCGCAAGTTCTGGACTCCATGGATCTGGAGCGCGAGCGCGGCATCACCATCAAAGCGCAGAGCGTGACGCTCGATTACAAAGCGTTGAACGGTGAAACTTACCAGCTCAATTTTATCGATACTCCCGGTCACGTTGACTTCTCTTACGAAGTTTCCCGCTCTCTGGCGGCGTGTGAAGGGGCATTGCTGGTGGTCGATGCAGGCCAGGGCGTTGAAGCACAGACGCTGGCAAACTGCTACACCGCAATGGAAATGGATCTGGAAGTGGTACCGGTTCTGAACAAAATCGACTTGCCTGCAGCCGATCCAGAGCGCGTGGCGGAAGAGATTGAAGACATCGTGGGTATCGATGCTGCTGATGCGGTGCGCTGCTCAGCGAAAACCGGCGTGGGTGTGCCTGATGTGCTTGAGCGTCTGGTGCGTGATATTCCACCACCGGAAGGCGACCCTGAAGGGCCACTGCAGGCGCTGATCATCGACTCATGGTTTGATAACTACCTGGGCGTAGTGTCCTTGATTCGTATCAAGAACGGTACATTGCGCAAAGGCGACAAAGTGAAAGTGATGAGTACTGGACAGACGTATAACGCTGACCGTCTCGGTATTTTCACGCCTAAGCAGGTTGACCGTAACGAACTGAACTGCGGCGAAGTAGGCTGGTTAGTGTGCGCGATTAAAGACATCCTCGGCGCGCCAGTCGGCGATACGCTGACGCTGCAGCGCAATCCTGCGGACAAAGTGTTGCCGGGCTTCAAAAAGGTGAAACCACAGGTTTACGCCGGTCTGTTCCCGATCAGCTCTGATGACTATGAAGCGTTCCGCGATGCACTGGGCAAACTGAGCCTGAACGATGCTTCCCTGTTCTATGAGCCAGAAAGCTCGACAGCATTGGGCTTTGGTTTCCGCATTGGCTTCCTGGGTCTGCTGCACATGGAGATCATTCAGGAGCGTCTGGAGCGTGAATACGATCTCGACCTGATCACCACGGCACCAACAGTAGTATACGAAGTGGAAACCACCGATGGTCAGGTGATCTACGTCGACAGCCCTTCCAAGTTGCCGCCGCTGAATAACATCGCTGAACTGCGTGAACCGATCGCGGAGTGCCACATGTTGCTGCCACAGGAGTTCCTCGGCAACGTTATCACCCTGTGTATCGAAAAACGTGGCGTTCAGACCAACATGGTTTACCACGGTAAACAAGTTGCGCTGACTTATGAAATTCCAATGGCGGAAGTGGTGCTCGACTTCTTCGACCGTCTGAAATCGACGTCTCGCGGCTATGCATCGCTTGACTACAACTTTAAACGTTTCCAAGCCTCTGACATGGTGCGTGTCGACGTGATGATTAACTCAGAACGTGTTGATGCGCTGGCGCTGATTACCCACCGTGATAACTCACAGTATCGTGGCCGCGACCTTGTGGAAAAGATGAAAGATCTGATCCCGCGTCAGCAGTTCGATATTGCGATTCAGGCGGCCATCGGCAACCACATTATCGCTCGCTCAACGGTCAAACAGCTGCGTAAAAACGTCCTGGCAAAATGCTATGGCGGTGACGTTAGCCGTAAGAAGAAACTGTTGCAGAAGCAGAAAGACGGTAAGAAGCGAATGAAGCAGGTCGGCAACGTTGAGCTGCCGCAGGAAGCATTCCTTGCCATTCTGCATGTCGGTAAAGACAGCAAATAAGGAATTTTAATGGCTAACATGTTTGCCCTGGTCCTGGTGATCGCCACACTGATAACTGGCGTTATCTGGTGTATCGATCGCTTTAAATGGGCACCCGCGCGTCGTGCTAAGCAGGCTGCTGCACAAGCGCAGGCTGGTAATACTTTAGACAGTAAAACGCTGGCCAAAGTTGCTGCACAGCCGGGCTGGGTCGAAACCACGGCATCGGTGTTCCCGGTGCTGGCGGTGGTGCTGATCGTTCGCTCGTTCATTTTTGAGCCGTTCCAGATCCCGTCTGGTTCAATGATGCCCACGCTGCTGATTGGCGACTTTATCCTGGTGGAGAAGTTTGCTTACGGTATCAAAGATCCGATTACGCAAACCACGCTGATCCCAACGGGTCATCCGCAGCGCGGTGATGTGGCGGTATTTAAATACCCGAAAGATCCCAGCGTGGATTACATCAAGCGTGTGATTGGTTTGCCGGGCGATAAAGTGGTGTTTGATCCTTACAGTAAAACGCTGACTATCAATCCAGGCTGTGGCACAGGCAAGTGTGAAACCGCACTGCCCGTGACCTACACCAATGTTGAACCGAGCGCCTTCATTCAGACCTTTAGTGGTTTTGATGGCAATGAAACCGGTAATGGTTTCTTCCAGGCGCCACAAGGCGAAACCATGAAAGGCGGTTTGCGCCTGGGGACACGCAAAGAGACATTGGGCACCGTCACGCACGATATCCTGTTAGTCAACGAAGCGCAGAGCCAGGCAAGCATGTATTATCAGCAGCCGGGCCAGCCGCAATCGACGTGGATCGTGCCGGAAGGGCAATACTTCATGATGGGCGATAACCGCGATAACAGCGCCGACAGCCGCTACTGGGGCTTTGTGCCTGAGAAGAACCTGGTCGGTAAAGCGGTGGCGATCTGGATGAGCTTTGATAAACAAGAAGGACAGTGGCCAACGGGCGTGCGCTTAAGTCGCATTGGCGGAATCCACTGATATTAAAAACGGTTGGCCTCTCTCGGGGGGCCACTGCACACCAAACAGAACGTGTTGGAACCTCAGCCCTGTTTCGTATGCAGAGTTACAGACGCACAGAATAACTGGAATCGCATGAACCCCATCCTTATTAACAAGCTGCAGCGCAAACTGGGCTACACTTTTACTCATCCGGAACTACTGCAGCAAGCGCTGACTCACCGTAGTGCCAGCAGTAAACATAATGAACGTCTTGAGTTTCTTGGCGATTCCATTCTCAGCTATGTGATCGCCAATGCGCTGTATCACCGCTTCCCGCGCGTTGACGAAGGCGATATGAGCCGCATGCGCGCCACGCTGGTGCGCGGCAATACGCTGGCAGAAATGGCGCGTGAATTTGAGCTGGGAGAATGCTTACGTCTGGGACCGGGCGAACTGAAGAGCGGCGGTTTCCGTCGTGAATCCATTCTTGCCGATACGGTGGAAGCGCTGATTGGCGGGATCTTCCTCGACAGCAATATCCAGACCGTCGAGAAGCTGATTCTCGACTGGTATCAAAATCGCCTTGATCAAATCAGCCCAGGCGATAAGCAAAAAGATCCAAAAACGCGTTTGCAGGAGTATCTGCAAGGGCGCCATCTGCCACTGCCATCCTATTTGGTAGTGCAGGTGCGTGGCGAAGCCCACGATCAGGAATTCACCATTCACTGTCAGGTGAGTGGCATGGCAGAACCGGTGGTGGGCGTAGGGTCCAGCCGCCGTAAAGCAGAGCAGGCTGCCGCCGAACAGGCGTTGATTAAGCTTGGTCTCGAATAAATAAATAGTCATATCGCAGCGTCAACAGTGGCGCTGCCCAAGTCAGGACTCGAATGAGCGAACTCGAAACATATAGCGGCTTTGTCGCGATTGTAGGCCGACCTAACGTCGGTAAATCCACTTTGCTGAACCAGTTGCTGGGGCAGAAAGTGTCGATTACGTCACGCAAGCCGCAAACCACGCGTCACCGCATCATGGGGATTCACACCGAAGGCGCTTATCAGGCGATTTACGTGGATACCCCAGGGCTGCACATGGAAGAAAAGCGGGCGATTAACCGTCTGATGAACCGTGCTGCCAGTAGTTCGATTGGTGATGTGGAGCTGGTGATTTTCGTCGTTGAAGGCACGCGCTGGACGCCAGACGATGAGATGGTGCTCAACAAGCTGCGCGACGGCAAAGTGCCCGTAGTGTTAGCCATCAATAAGGTCGATAACATTCAGGATAAAAGTATTCTGCTGCCGCATTTGCAGTTCCTCAGCCAGCAGATGAACTTCCTTGAAATCGTACCGATCTCGGCGGAAAGCGGGAAAAACGTTGATGCCATTGCCGCAATCGCGCGCAAATGCTTGCCAAAATCTGAGCATCACTTCCCAGAAGATTACGTCACCGACCGCTCTCAGCGCTTTATGGCCTCTGAGATCATCCGTGAAAAACTGATGCGCTTCCTGGGGGCTGAACTGCCTTATTCCGTCACCGTGGAGATCGAGCAGTTTGTCTCAAATGATCGCGGCGGCTACGACATCAATGGCCTGATCCTCGTTGAGCGTGAAGGGCAGAAGAAGATGGTGATCGGCAACAAAGGTGCCAAGATCAAAACCATCGGCATTGAAGCGCGTAAAGACATGGAAGAGATGTTTGAAGCGAAAGTGCATCTTGAATTGTGGGTCAAAGTGAAATCGGGCTGGGCAGACGACGAACGTGCGCTGCGCAGCTTGGGTTACTCCGACGAAGGTTAATTGATGGAAGGCTGGCAACGCGCCTTTGTGCTGCATAGTCGCCCTTACAGCGAAACCAGCCTACTCCTCGATCTGTTCAGCGAAAGCGAAGGGCGCGTTCGCGTCCTGGCCAAAGGCGCCCGCTCGCGCCGCTCTCAACTCAAAGGTGCTTTACAGCCTTTCACACCGTTGCTGGTGCGTTGGGGCGGTCGTGGTGAAGTGAAAACACTGCGCAGCGCCGAAGCGGTATCGCTGGCATTACCGCTCAGTGGCATCACACTCTACTGCGGACTGTACGTCAATGAACTGCTGTCCCGCGTGCTTGAGCAAGAAATTCCCTTCTCCGATCTCTTCTTCGATTACCTCAATTGCATCCAGATGCTGGCAGTTGGCAATGGCACGCCGGAACCTGCGCTGCGTCGCTTTGAGCTGGCGCTGCTGGGTCACCTGGGTTATGGCGTCGATTTCTTGCATTGCGCGGGCAGTGGCGAAGAGATCGATGACGGCATGACGTACAGCTACCGGGAAGAGAAAGGATTTATTGCCAGTCTGGTGGTGAATCAGCGCAGTTTTACCGGCCGCCAGCTGCGCGCCTTGTGGGAACGTGATTTCCCCGATGCCGACAGCCTGCGTGCGGCAAAACGCTTTACGCGAATGGCGTTGAAGCCCTACCTCGGCGGTAAACCCCTGAAGAGCCAGGAACTGTTTCGTCAGTTTGTCCCAAAAAAGAAACCCGATGTGTCAAACGACTAGCGCTGGTCGTACCGCTTGATATTCTTAAGCCCGGTAAACTGCAAACACACTGAACACATTTAAGGATTGTCATGGCTGAGTTGCTGTTAGGGGTCAACATTGACCATATCGCCACCGTACGTAACGCACGTGGCACGAATTATCCCGATCCCGTTCAAGCGGCGTTTGTTTCAGAGCAAGCGGGTGCAGATGGCATTACTGTTCACCTGCGCGAAGATCGTCGCCATATTACCGATCGTGATGTGCGGATCCTGCGTGACACCATCCAGACACGCATGAATCTGGAGATGGCGGTCACCGATGAGATGATCGATATCGCCTGTGAGATCAAACCGCATTTCGTCTGCCTGGTGCCTGAAAAGCGTCAGGAAGTGACCACGGAAGGCGGTCTGGATGTGGCGGGCCAGCAGGACAAAATCAACGCTGCGGTGCGCTTGTTAAGCGAGGCAGGCATTCTGGTCTCTCTGTTTATCGATGCCGATCACCGTCAAATAGAGGCGGCAGTGGCCAGCGGTGCGCCTTATATCGAAATTCATACTGGCGCTTATGCGGAAGCCCCGGAAGGCTTGGAGCGTGATGCTGAGTTGTCGCGCATTCGTAAAGCCGCGACCTTTGCCGCCAGTTTAGGTCTGAAGGTCAATGCCGGTCATGGCCTGACGTATCACAACGTGCAACCTATCGCGGAATTGCCAGAAATGCATGAGCTGAATATTGGTCACGCGATTATTGGTCGCGCACTGTTTAGCGGACTGGCTGATGCAGTAGCTGAAATGAAACAGCTGATGCGGGAAGCGCGTCGCTAATGGCGATCCTCGGGCTTGGCAGTGACATTGTCGAAATCGAACGTATTGCAGGTGTGATTGAACGATCCGGCGATCGTCTGGCGCGTCGCGTACTGAGTGAAGCCGAGTGGCAGCAATATCAAGCGCACCAGCAGCCCGTTCGCTTCTTGGCAAAACGTTTTGCCGTCAAGGAAGCGGCAGCCAAAGCGTTCGGCACCGGCATCCGAGGAGGATTGGCGTTTAATCAGTTCGAAGTCTACAACGATGCCTTGGGCAAACCGGGTTTACGTTTCTTCGAGCAGGCGAAAGTGATTGCCAGCCAACTCGGTGTGAAACACGTGCATGTCACGTTAGCCGATGAACGTCATTATGCCTGCGCCACGGTGATCATCGAAGATTAGACATTTAAGACCACAAATTTCTCCCACAGCGCCTCGCGACTTTCAGGGTGCTGTGGGTCCGAAATGATGGTGTTATCAATCGGGCAGACGCTTTGGCAGGTCGGCACATCATAATGGCCCACGCATTCTGTGCAGCGGTCGACATCAATCTCATAGATCGCCTCCCCTAAGCTGATCGCCTGGTTTGGGCATTCAGGTTCGCACATATCACAGTTGATGCATTTCGTGGTGATCAATAACGCCATGGTGTCTGTCAGTGTGTTTAGCAGGCGCGCACCTTAGCATAAATCACCTCAATTGACCCGACAGGGTATTGGCCTGCATCAAACAATCTGCGAATAAAACTCACTGTAGAACTATTCATCAATTATTGATGACGGGTTGCTAGTGAGTGGGAATAATCCGAGTTATCATTTCGTGCGATAATGACCGGCACAATTGCTTGTCATACAGGCATGAAAAATAACGAAGTGAAAAATATTCTGATTAAACAACACTGTTTGTGCTGCGGTCGACCCATTGGGTTCTGGGCGCGACTCATCTCTGCTGAGCAGTCGCTGTGCGATGAATGCTTACACCATCTGCAACGTGATAGTCGCGAAGCCTGTCGTCAGGCGGAAAGGGAGAGTGTTAAAAAGGCCGACTAATGGTCTATTCAGCTCACTAAACTAAACATTAAATCTTGATGCCAGTGCGCATTAATGTGCACCCTACGAAAATCGTGCTCGATCGTCGCAGGGTTGCCATGTATGGCGAGCAAAAAGCGCTTAAGTGACCAGCATCTGATTCAAACCAGCTTCTTCACCAACTCTTCACTGTGGCGAATATGGCTCGACGCGCGTTCTGGGTCGTTCTGAACCAGCGCCATAAACAGCAGGTCGGTCAACGCCAACTGTGCGCTGGTTGAAGAGATGGCCGCACTGCGTGTGCTCTGCTCTTCAGCCACGGTGTAGAGGCAGACAGACGCACACTGCTGCAATGAGTTAGGGGTGAAGCCGGTAAACGCCAGCACATCTACACCCAACTGCGCGGCTTCCTGCGCGGCAAGATTGATTTCCCGACGTTCACCGGTGTAGGAGATCGTCAGCAAGACATCGCCCGGAGCCATCGCCTGCACGCTCGCCAGTAAAGCATGCATATCCTGCTCGGCCACCGCGTTGATGCCAATCTTCATTAGCTTCCACGAGAAATCTTTCGCCACCAGCCCCGATGCGCCAATCCCGACCAACAAAATGCGGTTGGCGTTTTTCAGCAGTTGCAGCGTCTGTAACAGCTTCTCTTCGCTGTTGATATCCAGCGTGGCGCGGATTGCGGAGATCTTTTCTGTCAGCAACTTCTCACCCACTACTTTGAGCGGGTCATCGCTGAGGATATGGTTATGAACCGTAATGGCGTCACGATCGGCCAGCGATTCACTCAGCGCCAGCTTTAACGCCGGAAAACCTTTGTAGCCCAGTTTCTGGGCGAATTTCACCACGCTAGACTGGCTGACACCCGATTCCTCAGCCAGTTTTTGCGAACTCAGATGCCGTGCCCGATCCGGCTGCGACAGCAAAAAATCCGCCAGCCGACGCTCATTCAGCGCCAGTCGAGGGTAAAGCTGGCGAATTCGCAGCAATGAACTCATGTTCGATCCTTAATCCAACTATTCCCGATTGAGCGTAGTCTCTTTTCGCGCCGTCACTGTTTAATGACAGCGCACCGCTACAAAGAATAAACTATTCAGCTGGCATTGTAGTCATTGGAATTAAAAATGACTGTTTTCGCCCCCGAGAATGAAGCTGGCTACACTGTAGGGCAAGCCGTAGAGTTAAAAAGCGATAAGGAGTGAAGTTTGACTAAGGGTACGCAACGCCGAGTGGTATTTTTCGATCTGGATGGCACGCTGCACCAGCAGGACATGTTTGGCACCTTTATGCGCTATCTGTTGCGTCGTCAGCCGCTCAATTTGTTGCTGGTGGTGCCGCTGCTGCCGGTGATTGGCTTAGGCATGCTGATTAAAGGCCGGGCTGCGCGTTGGCCGATGAGCTTACTACTTTGGGCGATTACCTTTGGTCACAACGAACAGCGGCTACGTCAGCGTGAGGCGGAGTTCGCTGCCTGGTTCCGTCAACGTGTTACCGCATTTCCGGTGGTGCAGCAGCGACTCACCGACTATCTCAGCAGTGATGATGCCGACGTGTGGCTGATAACCGGTTCTCCGCAATCGCTGGTTGAGCAAGTTTATTTCGATTCGGCGTTCCTGCCACGTGTACAACTGATCGCCAGCCAGATGCAGCCAGGGCTGGGTGGGCGCGTGCTGGCGATGCGCTGCCTGGGTCATGAGAAGGTGGCACAGCTCGAAGAGAAGATTGGTACGCCATTACAGCTTTACAGCGGCTACAGTGACAGCAAGCAGGACAACCCGCTGTTATTCTTTTGCCAGCATCGCTGGCGCGTCACGCCGCGCGGTGAGCTGCAACAGCTGGAGTGAATCACGCGGCGATTCCGTCTATAATGCGCCGCCTTTTCTATCCGCAGGAGTTGCCGGTGAGCCCACAAACTGATGAATACTGGATGCGTCATGCGCTTGAACTGGCGCGGCGTGCGTGGGAGCAGGGCGAAGTGCCCGTGGGCGCGGTGTTAGTCCAGGGCGATAAAGTGATCGGCGAAGGCTGGAACCGCCCGATTGGTCAGTGCGACCCCACCGCCCATGCCGAAATCATGGCGCTGCGTCAGGGCGGGAAAATCCTCGAAAATTACCGTCTACTCGACACCACCTTATATGTCACGCTGGAACCCTGTGTGATGTGTGCGGGCGCGATGGTGCACAGCCGCATCACGCGGCTGGTGTATGGTGCGAAAGATGAAAAGACCGGTGCGGCAGGTTCACTGCTTGACGTGATTGGTCATCCGGGTATGAATCACCAGATTCAAATCGATTGCGGTGTATTAGCAGAAGAGTGTGCCGGGATGCTGAGTGACTTCTTCCGCATGCGCCGGGAACAAAAGAAAGCGCTGCGTCAGGCGCAGCGCGAAGGTTAATTCATCGCAATCTTGGGTTCGACCGCCGGATAGCCGGCACCCAGTTCGGCTTCCAGTGCAGACTGCTGCGCTAACCGCTTATCCTGCTCTTGCAGGTAACCCACCAGACTGATCTGATACTTACGGATATTCTCGACGTAATTATAGGCTTCATGGCCCCGCGCGTAGCCATAGGTGGTCTGCGCGTAGTAACGCTTCTGGCTGAGCATCGGCAGACGTAATTTCACATCGGCCCAGCTGTCGGGGTTACCGCCCTGTTTCGCCGTCAGCTTACGCACATCCAACATATGCGCATACCCCATGTTGTAAGCCGCCAGTGCAAACCAGATACGCTCGTCATCAGGAATGGTGTCGGGCACTTTTTCCATCATGCGTTGCAGGTATTCACTGCCACCGCGGATGCTCTGCTCAGGGTCGAGGCGGTCATTCACATTCAGGCTGTCTGCCGTGTTACGCGTCAGCATCATCATGCCGCGCACCCCGGTGGGGGAGGTGGCCTGAGGATTCCAGTGCGACTCTTGATAGGAGATGGCCGCCAGCAGACGCCAGTCCATGCTCGCCGCATACTTTTCAAACAGCGGCTTGATATCCGGCAGCGTGCTATCAATGGCGCGCAGGAAGGTACGCGTATCAACATAATCGAAGGTACCAACGTGACCGAGATATTTCTCTTCCAGCCGCGCCATGGTGCCTTCTTCACCCATCTGGCTGTAGAAGTCGAGCATCGCGGCATTCAGACTGTCGTCATCGTTACGCGGTAAATACCACGTCACCGGCTCTTCATCGGTCACGTCAAACGCCACGGCCAGCTGTGGATGGATACGCTGTAACAGGCCGATGGTCACGGAGTCGCCCACGGTGTAGTCAAGTTTGCCATCTGCCACCGCTTCCAGCAGGGCCTTTTGTCCCTGATCGGTGGATATCGCCCAATCGAGATCGGGATAGCTGTCAGCTTTAGCGGAACGTAAAGTTGACAGATATGCCGAACCGGACTGCACAATCAGGCGGCCTTTCAGATCGCCAAGGTTCTTCGGCCGTGGCTTATCAATGCGGTACACCAACTGCTGAGAAACGGAGTAGTAGCTGGGGCCACTTTGATAGTGGGCCAGGCGTTCACCGTTATAAATCAGCCCGGCTGCCAGCAAATCCGCTTTACCATCATCGAGATCGTCAAACAGATCGCCGAGGTTCGGACGCACCGTCACCTCAAGTTTGACGCCTAAATAATCGGCGAAGCGTTTCGCCAGCTCGTAATCCATACCGGCTGGTGCATTGTTGATGGTGTAGTAAGTCAGCGGGGAGTTCACAGTACTGATGCGCAGTACTCCCCGTGATTTAATCTGCGATAGCGCGTCTTTTCCACCGCCGTACCACGGGATGGAGGGCCACAGTGCCAGCGCAAGCAGCACGGTGATCAGACCGATAAACAGATAGTTTATTTTCAGGCGTTTCAAATAGTTGTCTCTTAATGGCTCACAGGCCTCTGTCTTTTAAAGGCAGTATTTATGTTGTTTTCACTCCCAGAGCGAGGGGCATTTTGCGCAACAAAGCGCAACAGGGCAACTTATATAGCAAGAATTGCGCAAAATTCAGCCAAATGCTGAGTGCCAGATTTTATGCGCAAACGGTTTCGTAACCCGCGAGGTTTCTCTATAATACCGCCCGTTTTCCCCTGTTGCGCCCAATGAAGCGTCGCCCGGCGCTTCAAAGACGAGAGATCTTTGATGATGGAAATTCTGCGTGGTTCGCCCGCTCTGTCGGCATTTCGTGTAAACAAACTGCTGACCCGCTTTCAGGACGCTCACCTGCCAGTGAGTGATATTTACGCCGAGTACGTCCATTTTGCCGATGTCAGCGCACCACTCAGTGCGGATGAACACGCCCGCCTGCAACGTTTGCTGAAATACGGTCCTTCTCTCGCCGAACACGCGCCACAAGGGCGTCTGTTGCTGGTGACCCCGCGCCCTGGCACGATCTCCCCGTGGTCCTCAAAAGCCACCGACATCGCGCACAACTGCGACTTGCCACAGGTTATTCGCCTGGAACGCGGTATGGCGTTTTATGTGCAGGCACCGCAACTGACCGAAGCACAATGGCAGCAGCTGGCTAGCCTGCTGCATGACCGCATGATGGAAACCGTGTTTGGTGACCTCAATGACGCACAGCAGCTGTTTGCACATCATGAGCCGCAGCCGCTGAAAAGCGTTGACGTGCTGGGCGCAGGCCGCATCGCACTGGAGCAAGCCAACACCACGCTGGGGCTGGCGCTGGCCGATGACGAGATCGACTACCTGCTGGATGCCTTTACCAAGCTGGGCCGCAATCCTAACGACATCGAGCTCTACATGTTTGCCCAGGCAAACTCTGAGCACTGTCGTCACAAAATCTTCAACGCCGATTGGATCATCGACGGTGAAAAACAGCCGAAATCGCTGTTTAAAATGATCAAAAACACCTTTGAACATAATCCAGAGCACGTGCTGTCTGCTTATAAAGACAACGCTGCTGTGATGGAAGGTTCACAGGTTGGCCGCTTCTACGCCGATGCGCAGAAGGGCGAATACAACTTCCATCAGGAAGATGCCCATATCCTGATGAAGGTGGAAACCCACAACCACCCAACGGCGATTTCACCGTGGCCAGGTGCGGCAACCGGTTCAGGCGGTGAAATCCGTGATGAAGGCGCAACCGGACGTGGCGCTAAGCCAAAAGCAGGTCTGGTCGGCTTCTCGGTTTCCAACCTGCGTATTCCGGGTTTTGAACAGCCATGGGAAGAAGATTTCGGTAAGCCAGATCGCATCGTCACTGCGCTGGACATCATGACCGAAGGCCCGCTGGGCGGCGCGGCGTTCAACAACGAATTTGGTCGTCCGGCCCTGAATGGTTACTTCCGTACCTACGAAGAGCGCGTCAACAGCCATAATGGCTCAGAACTGCGTGGATACCATAAGCCAATCATGCTGGCGGGCGGAATTGGTAACATTCGTGCCGACCATGTGCAAAAAGGTGAAATCGTTGTCGGCGCGAAACTGATCGTGCTCGGTGGCCCGGCGATGAACATCGGTTTAGGCGGCGGTGCGGCCTCTTCCATGGCGTCGGGTCAGTCTGATGCTGACCTGGATTTCGCTTCTGTACAGCGTGATAACCCAGAAATGGAACGTCGTTGCCAGGAAGTGATCGACCGCTGCTGGCAGCTGGGCGAAGCCAACCCAATTCTGTTCATCCATGATGTGGGTGCGGGCGGCCTGTCAAACGCAATGCCTGAACTGGTCAGCGATGGCGGCCGTGGCGGTAACTTTAATCTGCGCGATATCCTTAACGATGAGCCAGGCATGAGCCCGCTGGAAGTGTGGTGTAACGAATCGCAGGAGCGTTATGTGCTGGCGGTTGCGCCTGCGCAGTTAGCGCTGTTCGATGAGCTGTGTCAGCGTGAGCGCGCGCCGTATGCGGTGATTGGTGAAGCGACGGAAGAGCTGCATCTGAACCTCGGCGACAGCCACTTCGACAACAAACCTATCGATATGCCACTGGACGTGCTGCTGGGCAAAACGCCGAAGATGACGCGTGATGTTGCCAGCCAGCAAGCCAAAGGTGATGCGCTGGTACGTGACAACATTACCGTGGCCGATGCGATTAACCGCGTATTGCACCTGCCAACTGTGGCAGAGAAAACCTTCCTGATCACCATCGGTGACCGCAGTGTGACTGGTATGGTGGCACGCGATCAGATGGTGGGACCATGGCAGATTCCGGTAGCAAACTGTGCCGTCACCACCGCTAGCCTCGACAGCTATCACGGTGAAGCCTTCTCACTAGGCGAGCGTGCACCGGTCGCCTTGCTGGACTTCGCCGCATCAGGCCGTCTGGCCGTAGGTGAAGCGCTGACGAACCTGGCCGCCACCTCGATTGGTTCCCTGCAGCGCGTGAAACTCTCGGCAAACTGGATGGCCGCAGCCGGTCACCCAGGTGAAGATGCCGGTCTGTATGCGGCAGTGAAAGCGGTTGGCGAAGAGTTGTGTCCAGCGCTGGGTATCACTATCCCGGTGGGCAAAGACTCCATGTCGATGAAGACCCGCTGGCAGCAGGGCACCGAGCAGCGTGAGATGACCTCACCGCTGTCTCTGGTGATCACTGCATTTGCGCGGGTAGAAGATGTGCGTCGCACGGTTACTCCACAGCTGCAAGCGGATAAAGATAACCTGCTGTTGCTGGTTGATCTGGGTAACGGTGCCAACACCTTAGGTGCCACCGCGCTGTCTCAGGTTTACCGTCAGCTGGGCGACAAACCTGCTGATGTGCGTGATGCGTCGCAGCTGGCAGGCTTCTTTAACGCCATTCAGGCGCTGGTGGCCGAGCAGAAATTGCTGGCATACCACGACCGTTCAGATGGCGGCTTGCTGGTGACACTGGCCGAAATGGCCTTCACCGGTCACTGCGGTATTGAAGCCGATATCGCCGCACTGGGCAGCGATGCGCTGGCGGCACTGTTCACCGAAGAATTGGGTGCCGTGATCCAGATTAACGCCGCAGATCGTGCAGCCGTTGAGCAAGTGTTTGCCGATCATGGTCTGAGCAGCAACGTGCATGTGATTGGCCAGGCATTACCGGGCGATCGCTTTGTCATTCGTTCTGGCGACAGCGCCGTGTACAGCGAAAGCCGCACCACGCTGCGTACCTGGTGGGCAGAAACCACCTGGCAGATGCAGCGTCTGCGTGATAACCCAGCCTGTGCTGACCAGGAACATGAAGCGAAGAAAGACGACAACGACCCAGGTCTGAACGTGCATCTGACCTTCAAGCCAGAAGAAGATGTGGCTGCACCGATGATCGCCACTGGCGCTCGTCCACGTGTTGCCGTGTTACGTGAGCAGGGTGTGAACTCCCACGTTGAGATGGCGGCTGCCTTCCATCGTGCCGGCTTCACCGCCGTTGACGTCCACATGAGCGATCTGCTGGCGGGACGTCGTGGTCTGGAAGAGTTCCAGGCGCTGGTAGCCTGCGGTGGTTTCTCTTACGGCGATGTGCTGGGTGCCGGTGAGGGTTGGGCGAAATCGATTCTGTTCAACGGCCGTGTGCGTGACGAGTTTGAAAACTTCTTCCACCGTCCACAGACCCTGGCGCTGGGCGTGTGTAACGGTTGCCAGATGATGTCAAACCTGCGTGAGCTGATTCCGGGTAGTGAGCTGTGGCCACGTTTCGTGCGTAACCAGTCCGAGCGTTTTGAAGCGCGTTTCAGCCTGGTGGAAGTCGCGGCAAGTCCATCACTGTTGCTGGACGGCATGGCCGGTTCTCACATGCCTATCGCGGTTTCTCACGGCGAAGGCTTTGTGGAAGTACGTGATGCTAACCATCTGGCACAGCTGGAAAGCAAAGGCCTGGTGGCACTGCGCTTCGTTGATAACTTCGGTAAAGTGACCGAGAGTTACCCAGCAAACCCGAACGGTTCGCCGAACGGTATCACTGCGGTAACCAACGAAAGCGGACGTGTGACCATCATGATGCCACACCCGGAGCGCGTGTTCCGTACCGTGAGCAACTCCTGGCATCCGGCAGAGTGGGGCGAAGACAGCCCATGGATGCGTATTTTCCGCAATGCGCGTAAACAGCTGGGATAAGTCTTCCCATTCGTTTAAGAAGTCGCCTTCGGGCGACTTTTTTTTTGCGCCCGGTAAAGCGGTTTTTGCCGGATTTTAGCGAGTGTCTAAAATCGGCGACAATTATTGCTTGTTATTGTCTCTAAAAGGCGACATTTAACCCATTGATTTTTAATGTCTCAATTTAACGATCTTTATAACGTTGCCGATTAGCGACACTTTTACCGGACCAGCCGGTCCGCTTTGAGCCTTAAAACGTGATTAACCCCCGCATAACTCTGATAATACTGGCTATTTCATTTTTGGCACGATAGTTGCTATACTTACAACGTTGCTCATTCTCCTGTCTATGAATGCCCCGCATTGCGGTTGAGCTCATAAAAACTGAATGACGCACCAAACGGAGCCTGCCGTCCACCCCACCGATAATCGTTTGCTTTGCAACGTTATCAAGCATCGGACGTAACGTTGAGTAAGGCTCCACCTATTTTGCAAGCGATGCTGCGGCGTCGCTCTCACGGCAGGCCAAAAGGCCTGCCGTTTTCATATCTCCACTTTCTAACCTTCTGATACTTCGCTAGCATGCCTGCAGTTCACCTTTAAGGAAGCGCGGTTGTGAATAAATGGCGTCTGTTTCCCCGTTCTCTCAGGCAATTAGTGTTGCTGGCTTTCCTGCTGGTGCTGCTGCCGCTGTTAGTGCTGGCGTGGCAAGCGTGGGAAAGCCTCTCAGCGTTGAGCGATCAGGCGGCTGATACCAACCGCAATACCTTCACCGATGTCCGCCGCAGCGAAGCAATGGCGCGCACGGCACTGGAGTTGGAACGCAGCTACCGCCAGTATTGCGTGTTGGGTGATGCCACGCTGCAAAAGCTGTATCAGACGCAATGGACCCGTTACGGCCAGATGCTGGCAAGCCATGCCGCCAGCCTGCCGGATCTTCCCTCCTTTAAAGTGCTGCAGACGGCCTTACCGCAATTAGCCAACGTGCAATGTGACAATGGCAATCCACAGGCCGTTGCTGCTACGGCACTGGAACGTTTTTCAGACGCAAATGCGCAAATGGTGCAGGCAACGCGCGAAGTGGTGTTCTCTCGTGGGTTACAACTGCAACGTGAGATTGCCGATCGCGGCCAGTTCTTTGGCTGGCAAGCGCTGATACTCTTTCTTATCAGCCTGGCGCTGGTGCTGCTGTTTACCGGTATGATCATCGGTCCGGTCAAACGCGTCGAACGCATGATTAATCGTCTGGGGCAGGGCAAAGCACTGGGGGATAGCGTGAGTTTTCGAGGCCCAAGGGAGATCCGTTCACTCGGGCAACGTATTGTCTGGCTCAGCGAACGTCTGAGCTGGCTGGAAGCTCAGCGCCATGAGTTTCTGCGTCATCTTTCACATGAACTGAAAACACCGCTGGCCAGCCTGCGTGAAGGCACAGAGCTGTTGGCCGATCAGGTCGCTGGGCCACTGAATGCGGAGCAGCAGGAAGTGGTGGCGATTCTGGATACCAGCAGCCGTCATTTACAGCGTCTTATTGAACAGCTGCTGGATTACAACCGTAAGCTGGCGGATGGCCCTCTGGCGCTGGAGCCGGTGGCGATTAATGACATCGTTGATGCGGTGGTGAAAGTCCATTCACTGCCCGCCAGCGCCCGGCAGTTGACTACGCATGTTGATTTACAGGTGACGCATTGTCTGGCCGAGGCCACGTTGTTGCAACGCGTCATCGATAACCTCTATTCGAACGCCGTGAACTACGGCAGCGAATCCGGTAACATCTGGCTGCAGAGCCAGCAGAAAGGCAACCAGGTATGGATTGAGGTGGCGAATACCGGCACACCGATTCCTGCGGAAGAACAGGCTATGATCTTTGAGCCCTTTTATCAGGGCAGCCAGCAGCGCAAAGGGCCGGTTAAAGGCAGCGGGCTGGGCTTAAGCATCGCCAAAGATTGCTTGCGCAGGATGCAAGGCGATTTGCAATTGGTGACGCGCAAGGATGCAGATGTATGTTTTCGAATTATTTTGACTACCAGCGCCGGGAATGCCTGATTAATGAAACTCTCCCTGATGAAACTTTTCAGCTGCGCGTTAATGGCGTTTGGCCTGAGTGCCTGCCAGACGCCGCCAACGGGCAGCACCTTGCATGATGGTGCCAGTCTGGCTGAGCCAGACCTGCGGCTGCCCGATTATTTGGCCACCGATTGCCAAAATGTCTGGAAGATTGAAACCCCTGCGGCGATGAGCAATCCCCTTTACTGGCAGCGCGCCATCGACTGTGCTGAAAGGTTATCTCCTGCTGAAGCACGCGCTGAGGCGCGTCGTTGGCCGGTACAGGGCTGGGCGAGAGCCTATAAACAAAGCATTCTGCTGGCCAATGGCAACGTGACGCCAATCGAGCGCCGTCAGTATCTGGACACATTAGATGGCTACAGCGCAGCTTATCCCACGGCGGTTCGTCCACTGTTACAACTGTGGCGCAGTAATCAGGCGGCACAGTTAGCGCTCAGTGGTGAGCGTAGCCGCTATGCTGCGTTGCAGCAGAGTAATGACGCCGAACTCGATAGCCTGCGCCAGCAGCAGACTAAACTGCGTCAGTCGCTGGAAGAGACCCAGCGCAAGCTTGAGCGCTTAACGGACATCGAACGCCAGCTGTCATCACGTAAAGCACCTGACAGCAGCGATACGTCGCACGGTGCCAGTGATGCGCAAAGTGAGGATCAGTAATCATGAAACAGTCCGCACGTTTACTGCTGGTGGATGACGACCCAGGTTTGCTCAAGCTGCTGGGGATGCGGCTCAGCAGTGAGGGTTTTCAGGTATCGACAGCCGAAAGTGGCCCGGAAGCACTGCGTCATCTGCAAAAAGAGAAAGCAGATTTAGTGATTAGCGATCTGCGTATGGATGAGATGGACGGGCTGGCGCTGTTTGGCGAAATCCAAAAACGCCACGCCGGCTTACCGGTGATCATCCTTACCGCGCATGGCTCTATTCCTGAAGCCGTATCGGCGACGCAGCAGGGCGTGTTCAGTTTCCTGACCAAACCCGTAGATCGTGACGCGCTGTACAAAGCCATTGATGAGGCGCTGGCACAGCGAGCGCCCGCCAGTGATGATGCCTGGCGTGAGGCAGTAGTCACGCGCAACCCTTTGATGCTGCGTTTGCTGGAGCAGGCGCATATGGTGGCGCAATCTGACGTCAGCGTACTGATCAACGGCCAAAGCGGCACCGGCAAAGAGGTGCTGGCGCAGGCGATTCATGCCGCCAGTCCACGCGCGAAGAAAGCGTTTATCGCCATCAACTGCGGTGCATTGCCGGAACAGCTGTTGGAATCTGAACTCTTTGGTCATGCGAAGGGCGCCTTTACGGGGGCAGTCAGTGCGCGTGAAGGGTTGTTCCAGGCGGCTGAGGGCGGCACGCTGTTTCTGGATGAAATCGGGGATATGCCACAAGCGCTGCAGGTGAAACTGCTACGCGTGTTGCAGGAGCGCAAAGTGCGGCCGTTGGGCAGTAACCGCGATGTCGATATCAACGTGCGCATTATCTCTGCGACCCATCGCGATCTCCCTAAAGCCATGGAGAAGAAGAGCTTCCGTGAGGATCTCTACTATCGGCTCAATGTGGTGAATCTGAAGATCCCCGCGCTGCATGAGCGCGCTGAGGATATTCCGCTGCTGGCCAACCATCTGTTACGCCAGTCAGCTGAGCGGCATAAACCTTTTGTCCGCAGTTTTTCCGTTGATGCGATGAAACGGCTGGTCGGTGCCAGTTGGCCAGGCAACGTCCGGCAGCTGGTGAACGTGATTGAGCAGTGCGTTGCACTCAGCACCTCGCCGGTGATCAGCGATGCGCTGGTGGAGCAAGCGCTGGCAGGAGAAAATACGGCGCTGCCCACCTTTGTCGAAGCGCGAAATCAGTTCGAGCTGAACTATCTGCGTAAATTGCTGCAAATGACCAAAGGAAATGTCACCAATGCCGCGCGTCTGGCTGGACGTAACCGTACTGAATTCTATAAGCTGCTGTCACGCCATGAGCTGGACGCCAGTGAATTTAAAGAGTAGCTTGCTGCGGCAGCGTCAGGAACACATATACTAAGGTTATCCGTCCATCATGGAGGGAGTGAAAAAAGGATCTGTCATGAAAAAGATCGATGCAATTATTAAACCATTCAAACTCGATGATGTGCGCGAAGCGTTAGCAGAAGTGGGCATCACCGGGATGACGGTCAGTGAAGTGAAGGGCTTTGGACGTCAAAAAGGCCATACTGAGCTGTATCGTGGTGCGGAGTACATGGTCGATTTTCTGCCAAAAGTGAAAATCGAGATGGTGGTGGGTGATGACATCGTCGACACCTGCGTAGAAGCCATTATGAAAACCGCGCAAACCGGTAAAATCGGTGACGGTAAGATCTTCGTCTTCGACGTGGCGCGCGTAGTGCGTATCCGTACCGGTGAAGAGGACGAAGAGGCAATCTAAACCTCTCCGTTACCCACTAAAAAGCCTGCATTGAGCAGGCTTTTTTGTTTACAGCACTTTATGTGGTCCGAAGACTTCATAGTGGATGCGATCGGCACTGACTCCGGCATCAACCAGCTGACGGGCGACAAACTGCATAAATGGCAGAGGACCACACAACCAGTATTGGCGATCTTGCTGATTTAATTCACCTGAGACGCTGGCGAGATCCATCAATCCCTGCGCATCGTAACTTCCCGCATCCTGGCTTTCAGGCTGGCGATACCAGATATGGCTGCTGAATGTTGCCAGGCGCGCGCCTGTGGCTTTAACTTCGCCAGCAAACGCATGCTGTGATTTGCATTCGGCGGCATGTAGCCAATTGACGGCACCCGCATGCTGTTGGTCGGCTAGGCTGGCCAACATCGCCAGCATCGGGGTCTGTCCGACACCGGCTGAGATTAGCGTGACAGGGGCCGAGGATTCGGTTTGCAGGAAGAAATCACCGGCGGGCGCCGCACACTGCACAATGTCGCCGACTTTGGCGTTGGTGTGAAGCCAGCCTGAAACGCTGCCGTGTTCTTCGCGTTTAACGGCAATGCGATAAGCTTTTCCGTTAGGCAGATGCGTCAGTGAATACTGGCGATGCTGAATATTATCGCTGCCAGCGGGGCGCAGACTCACCGCCAGATACTGTCCGGGTAAGAAATCAGCCACTGGCTGTCCATCATTAGGCACCAGTTCAAAGCTTTTGATGACCGAACTTTCCTGATTGATGGCGCGGATACGGAAGTCTCGTGCACCACGCCAGCCACCGGCTTTCTCTTCGGATGTACGATAAATCTCTTCTTCACGCTGAATAAACACATTAGCCAGCACGCCGTAAGCTTTACCCCAGGCTTCCAGCACCTCATCGCCCGGATTGAGCAGCTCTTCAATGGTTGCCAGCAAGGTTTCACCCACCACGGCGTACTGCGCAGGCTGAATGTTCAGACTGGTATGTTTCTGTGCGATCTTCTCCACAGCGGGCAATAACACCGCCAGATTTTCCAGATTGCTACCGTACGCCACAATCGCATTGAACAACGCTTCACGCTGGTTGCCGCTGCGCTGATTATTCATGTTGAACACGTCTTTTAACTCTGGGTGTTGTGTTAACAAACGCTGATAGAAGTGGCCGGTGAGTTGAGGGCCAACCTGGGCTATGGCGGGTAAAGAAGATTTAACGGTAGCGATAGTCTGCGCATCTAGCATGGTGAATACCTCAGGGTAATTTTAAACATGTATTTTAAATGCATCTTATGATCGTTCACCTTGCCTGTAAATCCCCCGCTTTGATTACGGGTTATGCGGTAAAGCTGGAAGCTGGCACACAAACCTGAAAAATATTCCCGTTCAATGTGAAGGAATATCGTGATTTTCAGGCATAAAAAAATGCGTAAAAATCCCGTTCCAGCGCCATGCCAATCGTTTGCGTAAAAAGAGCGGGTTGCGGCTACCTTCACCTGACAAAACCGTTTACACTATTGGCCTTCGCCCCCTTGCCGGGGCCTAAACTGCCGTTAAAAGTTAGCTAGTCAGGAGATGCCGGATGTTAAAGCGTGATATGAACATTGCCGATTATGATGCCGAGTTGTGGCAGGCTATGGAGCAAGAGAAGGTGCGTCAGGAAGAGCACATTGAACTGATTGCTTCTGAAAACTACACCAGCCCACGCGTTATGCAGGCGCAAGGTTCACAGCTCACCAACAAATACGCGGAAGGGTATCCGGGCAAGCGTTACTACGGCGGATGCGAATACGTTGATATCGTTGAACAGCTGGCGATTGATCGCGCAAAAGAACTGTTCGGCGCAGACTTTGCCAACGTACAGCCTCACTCAGGTTCTCAGGCGAACTTCGCGGTGTACACTGCGCTGCTGCAGCCGGGTGATACCATCCTGGGGATGAACCTGGCGCACGGTGGTCACCTGACTCACGGTTCTCCGGTTAACCTGTCGGGCAAACTGTATAACGTTATCCCTTACGGCATCGACGAAACCGGTAAAATCAATTACGACGAACTGGCTGAGCTGGCTAAAACCCACAAGCCTAAAATGATCGTCGGCGGTTTCTCTGCTTATTCTGGTGTTTGTGACTGGGCTAAAATGCGTGAAATCGCGGATAGCGTGGGTGCTTACCTGTTCGTTGACATGGCGCACGTTGCCGGTCTGATCGCAGCGGATGTGTACCCGAACCCGGTTCCACATGCGCACATCGTCACTTCAACCACGCACAAAACCCTGGCGGGTCCACGTGGCGGTCTGATTCTGGCGAAAAACGGCGACGAAGATCTGTATAAAAAACTGAACTCCGCGGTGTTCCCGGGTGGTCAGGGCGGTCCATTAATGCACGTCATCGCCGGTAAAGCGGTCGCGTTCAAAGAAGCCATGGAGCCAGAATTCAAGTCTTACCAGCAGCAAGTCGCGAAAAACGCGAAAGCAATGGTAGAAGTGCTGCTGGAGCGTGGCTACAACATCGTTTCAGGTGGGACTTATAACCACCTGTTCCTGATCGATCTGGTGAGCAAAAACCTGACCGGTAAAGAAGCCGATGCTGCGCTGGGCCGTGCAAACATCACTGTGAACAAAAACAGTGTGCCAAACGATCCCAAGAGCCCATTCGTGACCTCTGGTGTGCGTATTGGTACCCCAGCGGTGACCCGTCGTGGCTTCAAAGAAGCAGAAGTTCGCGAACTGGCTGGCTGGATTGCGGATGTGTTGGACAACATCAACGACGAAGCGACCATTGAGCGCACTAAGCAGAAAGTTCTCGACGTCTGCGCACGTCTGCCAGTTTATGCCTGATTTGGCATAACGCTGAAGTGATAAAAAAGGATGGCGAAAGTCATCCTTTTTTTATTGTGCAACAAAAGCTTATCCAGCTGCATACCTTCACATTCCTCCTGTCTCACTATTTCTTTTTGAGTTCTCCTCTGACAAAGTAGCCGCCAAATGGGCTGCGGGCGCAGCCGACATGCCTGCGGGAGGCAAAATGACCATCGGATCGGCCAGATGGCTGGGACTCAGCTACTTCACTTATTTCTTTTGTTACGGCATCTATCTCCCTTTCTGGAGCGTTTGGCTAAAAGGCATCGGCTTAGATGCTGAGAAAATCGGCTTGCTGCTGGGATGCGGCATGGTGGCGCGATTCGTTGGCAGTTTGTTTATTGCCTCACAGGTGAAAAATCCCTCCCAACTTATTCTGGCGCTGCGGCTGCTGGCGTTAATGACCTGCTTATTCGCTTTGGGATTTTGGTTAGGCGGTCAGTGGCTCTGGCTGCTGCTGGTGATGGTGGGTTTTAATCTGTTCTTCTCACCCCTGGTGCCATTAAGCGACGCACTCGCCGCGACCTGGACGCAGCAAATCGGTCTGGCGTATGGTCCGGTGCGGTTATGGGGATCGCTGGCGTTTG
The DNA here is from genome assembly GCF_059412425.1 of Pantoea sp. CFCC18177. NCBI lineage: Bacteria > Pseudomonadati > Pseudomonadota > Gammaproteobacteria > Enterobacterales > Erwiniaceae > Pantoea > Pantoea sp. CFCC18177. Next base: position 336,566 of record NZ_JBNBPL010000002.1, on the reverse strand, counting down.
TGATCAGTTCCGCGCTCACCGGGATGATGGTCAATGCCTGGTCATCGCAGGCGATTCTGGTTTTACTGAGTTTGGGCGTGCTGGTGATGTTATCCGGCATGATGCTGGTTCCTAAAACACGACCACAAGGGGATGTGCGGCAGGGAGCCAGCGGTGGATGGTCGGCGTGGTGCGACCTGCTGCGTGAAAATGCGGTTTGGCGCTTTATGCTGTGTGTGACATTAATGCAGGGCGCCCACGCAGCCTATTACAGCTTCAGTGCCATTTGGTGGCAGGACGCGGGCTACTCGACTTCAGTGATTGGCTATTTGTGGTCATTGGGTGTGGTCGCGGAAATTGTGATATTTGCCCTCAGTAATCGGCTGTTCCGCCGCTGGAGTGCACGTGACTTGCTACTGCTCTCCTGCGTTTGTGCGCTGGTGCGTTGGGTGATGCTCGGTTCAAGCACGGCGCTGCCGCTATTGATTGTGGCGCAAATTCTGCATTGCGGCAGTTTTACCGTGTGCCATCTGGCGGCGATGCGTTTTATTGCTTCACGTAAAGGGGCAGAAGTGATCCGTTTGCAGTCGCTCTACTCGGCGTTAGCGATGGGGAGCGGTATTGCCGTGATGACGATGATTTCCGGCGTGCTGTTCACCCATTTACAGGGACATCTGTTCTGGGTAATGGCACTGGTCGCGCTTCCTGCACTTTTCCTGCGGCCGCGCGCTACTTAAGCCTCCAGTAATTGTCGGATACGCTGCTGCTGATGATAACTCAGCGGCAGCTCGGCATGGATCAGTGGCGGGGAAAATAGCGGTAAAGAGGTGGCATAAGGGGTGATCACCAGCGCAATGTCACGCGGGGCGCCTTCACGCTGAAAATGCAGCATATCCTGATAGGTGATGTTGATGGGCAGCAGTGTCATCTCGCGGATCTGCTGCTCCAGTAATTGCTCCAGCGCAGCATCTGCGCCCGTTAACAGCAGTACCTGCTTTTCCTGCAATGCGCTCTCCTGCATCAGCCAGGCGCCAAAGAGTACCGCCACTAAACTCACCTCCTCAGCATTGAATTGCGTGCCGAAATCGCTGCTGAAGTGATACAGCGCGCGCTCGGTGGTGCGCAGCAATCGTGGATAGAGTCGCGCAACATCCAACGCCACACTGTTATCAATGCCAATGGCGAAATGGCTGCGATCCAGTGCCTGAGCCAGATGGGTAAAGAGTTGCAGTTTTAGCTCATGCTGATTTTTGATGCGTGTCTGTGCCAGTTGCTCAAAGCGGGCAATCAGCGCTTCCACCGCCGCCATTAGCTTCTCAGCCTGTGCATCCCGCAGTTGATTGCCATCCGGCGCATGGATCAAGCTGAATAACAGTGTCCAGAAATCAGTTTCACTGACGTCCGGGGCTAAATGACAACGCTTCTGCCAGTGATGGATGACATCGTCAGCCGCGCCGCGCTCTGTTTTAGCGGCCAGCCATATGCGTTGTTTTTCGCTGAACAAGGCGTTTTGCCGCTGGCACAGGGAATACTTCATGAAGATCTGCAGGAACAGGCGATCGCGCGGACTAAAGTCACGAGACAGCCTTAAACTGCAGTGCTGGATCAGCGCCTGTAAGTTGGTTTCATCCCACAGTGCTTTTTCGATGTTGAGTACTTTCAGGCGCTGGCGTAGCACCGGAGCAAAATGTTGGCAGACAAAATCCTGCGACAAACGCAGCGCGCGTCGCAACCAATGGAGCAGGCATAGCCGCCTGTCCAGTTCCGTCCCATGTATGCGAAAACTGCCATCGACCATCTGGTGTAACTCCAGTTGATGGTAGCGCTGTATCTCATCACCGACTTCCGCGATATCCTGTCGGGCGACGACAGGATCAACGCCATTTAACTGGCAGAGTTTTTCAAGCGTTAGCGCGGGAGCGGGCAGAAACAGTAGCAATAGCAGATGGCAACGACGCTGGGCGCGGCTGAAGAGTGGTGCAGATGAAGGTGCAGAACTCATCAAGTGTATTATCCGCAGGTCATTTTTTTAGCTAAGAATAGCTAACTCCACGCGGTAACCCTGCACTTTGTCGTGACTTTTGCTCAGAGCTTTAAAGCGGGTCACAGTTTTTCTGGACCACTATAATCTTCACTTGAGAATTGTTACTTTATAACACATGAAAATTTTACTCATTCCCATTACGCTGCTGTTTAGCGCCGCGGCCTGGTCACATCCGCATAGCTTTATCGATATGAAAACCGAGTTTGTCAGTGACAACAATCATCTGACCGGCATGAAGATGGTGTGGACCATGGACGAGATTACCTCAGCCGATTTGCTCTATGACGCGGGCAAGGCGAAACCCGGGGATGTGGTGTGGAAAAAGCTGGCGGCACAGGTGATGGCGAATGTGTTGGGGCAGCACTACTTTTCTGAAGTGTGGCAGGACAAAACGCGCGTGAAATTCCTGAATTTACCCAAGGAGTACAACTTGTCGCGTAATGGCAACAAAGCGGTGCTGGAGTTTATTGTGCCGTTTGGTGAGCCCCAGTTACTCACTGACAGGCAGTACCGCATCCAGACGTTTGATCCGAGTTACTTTGTCGATATGTATTACGACAACCCACAGGCATTAACCATGGACGACAGCGTGAAAGCGCATTGCCAGATTGATTTGCATACCCCGAAACCTGACGACTCGCTGAAACAATATGCGCTGTCACTGGACAAAGCCGATGCGCCGCCTGAAGACATGGACCTGGGCCAGCAATTTGCACAAACGGTAACCCTGACATGTCATTGATTTCTCTGCCTGCCCGTACACGTCGCCTTTGGCCGCTGTGGTTGTTAGCGTTAATCATGTTGGCGGCGGGTTTTACCTTATGGCAGCACTGGTCGCAAATTCTGCTGCAAAGCGTGATGTGGCAAAAAATTCTCAATCGCGAAATGACGCAGTTACTGCAGCAAGTTTCACAGCAGCCGCAGCAGGCGGGTGTAACGCTGATGCTGTTCAGCCTGGCGTACGGTGTCTTGCATGCGCTTGGGCCTGGCCACGGCAAAGTGGTGATCAGCACCTTTCTGGCCACCCATCCTGCAAAGCTAAAAACCAGTATGAAACTGACGCTGTTGGCCGCGCTATTACAAGGTGGCGTGGCGATTGGGTTGGTGACGGTGATGCTGGTGGTACTGCAAACCTCATCACGGCAGATGCACCTCGGCAGCTATTGGCTGGAGAAGGGGAGCTATCTGTTAGTGATGGCGCTAGGCGTGTGGGTGGGATGGCGAGCCCTGCGTTCTCTTTATCAGGTGTTACGTCCCGTGCGGCAAAAAATGCAGATTCACGCCCTTCGGCCGCATCATCAGCATGATGAAAACTGTGGATGTGGCCATGCGCACTTGCCCAGTGCTGAACAGATGGATCAGGCAGTCAGTAAAAAAACGCAGGCGCTGGTGGTGTTTTCCATGGGGATGCGCCCCTGTTCGGGAGCCATCATGATGCTGCTGTTTGCAAAGGTCATTGGTGTCTACGCCTGGGGTGTGGCCTCGGCGGTAGCGATGGCGGTTGGCACCGCGGTGACAGTATCCGCTATGGGGCTACTGGTTCAGCGATCGCGCCGACTGGCGGAACGATTAGGAGCTGCGAACAGCGGTACACGCATGGCAAAAATCGTGATGCCGGCGTTGGCATTGGCTGGAGGGGCATTATTGGTTCTGGCGGGAGCCTTACTGTGGCAAAGCGCGCAACCAATGATGAGTAGCGGTTTGCGCCCGTTTTAAGGGCGTAAAAAAGGCGGATAGGATATCCGCCTTTATTCTGCTTAGCGCTTCAGCGCTTCGCTCAGTTCTTCACGCATGGTCGCCAGCATGGCTTTCACCACGCGAGGGTTACCGGCAACGATGTTACCGGACATCATGTAGCCGTGGTTGCCGGTGAAGTCAGTCACCAGGCCACCTGCTTCACGCACCAGCAGTTCGCCCGCAGCGAAATCCCAAGGCTTCAGGCCGATCTCAAAGAAACCGTCCACACGACCAGCCGCCACGTAGGCCAGATCCAGCGCAGCAGAACCCGTACGACGGAAGTCAGCACACTGAGTAAACAGTTTGCCCACGATATTGATGTATGGCGTGGCGTGTTGCTTCAGTTTGAACGGGAAGCCGGTGGCGAGGATGGTGCCATCCAGATCGCGTGCTGTGCTGCCACGAAGACGGTAGCCATTCAGCTGTGCGCCCTGGCCGCGTACGGCGGTGAACAGTTCGTTGCGCATTGGATCGTAAACCACGGCAACTTCGGTGCGGCCTTTAATGCGCACAGCGATAGAAACAGAGAAGTGTGGTAAACGTTTGATGAAGTTGGTGGTGCCATCCAGCGGATCGATTACCCATTGAATATCTTGATCATCGCCCGCCAGTTCACCGCTTTCTTCGGTGACGATGGAGTGCTGCGGGTACGATTTACGAATGACTTCGATAATCAGACGTTCTGCGTCACGGTCAACATTGGTAACGAAGTCGTTGCTGCCTTTCTGGCTAGCTTCAACCGCGTCCGGGGTTTCATAATTCTTGGCAATTAAATTTCCGGCCTTGCGCGCTGCGCGCACGGCGATGTTGAGCATCGGATGCATCGGTATCTCTCGCTGGATGTTAAAGAACGGGTGAAAACGGCGCGGAGTATATCAGGGTGTTCAGCAAATGTCCTGCTTTTATGCTAGGCTACGCGCCATCATTTTCTCATCACTGACTATTATGCTGCAAAATATCCGAATCGTACTGGTTGAAACCTCGCACACCGGCAACATGGGCTCTGTTGCCCGCGCTATGAAAACCATGGGCTTATCCAATCTGTATCTGGTCAACCCGCTGGTTAAACCGGATTCACAGGCCATCTCGCTTGCTGCTGGCGCCAGTGATGTGATCGGCGACGCGAAGATCGTTGATACACTGGACGAGGCGATTGCCGGTTGTAGCTTAGTGGTGGGCACCAGTGCGCGTTCACGTTCACTGCCGTGGCCGATGCTGGATTCACGTGAATGCGGCATTAAAAGTGTCGAAGAGGGCCAGCAGGCACCCGTTGCACTGGTGTTTGGTCGCGAGCGCGTTGGCCTGACTAACGACGAATTGCAGAAGTGCCATTATCACGTTGCCATTCAGGCCAACCCAGAATACAGCTCGCTCAACCTGGCGATGGCCGTGCAGATTATTGCCTACGAAGTGCGTATGGCCTGGCTGGAAGCACAGGAAAAAGCCAACCCGCAGCCGCAAGAAGAGGAGTCTCCTTATCCTTTAGTGGACGATCTGGAGCGTTTCTATCAGCACATTGAAAAGATGATGCTGGACAGTGGCTTTATTCGCGAAGGTACGCCGAGCCAGGTGATGAGCAAACTGCGTCGTCTCTATACCCGCGCGCGCCCGGAGCGTGATGAATTGAATATCCTGCGCGGCATGCTGGCATCCTTCCAAAAGCCTAAAGGTGATAAGGGTAATAGTTGAGTAAAACAGTTGGTTAAATAGTTGAGTAAATTACTTGGTTAAATAGTTGACCGTTTTACTCAGGAATGGCAGACTGGCGTCAATTCATCAGATAGCCCGCCGATACCCGGACGGACGCTTACGAGGTTGTATGCTATGAGACTGACATCCAAAGGACGTTATGCCGTAACCGCTATGCTGGACGTTGCACTGCACTCCAATGAGGGCCCGGTGCCACTGGCAGATATTTCTGAGCGTCAGGGCATTTCGCTCTCCTATCTGGAGCAGTTATTCTCGCGTCTACGTAAGCACGGCCTGGTAGCCAGTGTTCGTGGCCCAGGCGGCGGTTATCTGTTAGGTAAAGATGCGGGCGCTATCGCCGTGGGTGCAGTGATTACCGCGGTTGACGAATCCGTTGATGCGACCAAATGCCAGGGCAAAGAAGGTTGCCAAGGCGGCGAACGTTGCCTGACCCACGTTCTGTGGCGTGATCTGAGCGAGCGCATCAGCGAATTCCTCAACAACATCACCTTGGCAGAACTGGTCAACAACCAAGAGATCCTGGACGTAGCAGACCGTCAGAATATGACTGATAACCGTCGCTTCCAGCAGCACCGCATGCAAGAAACCATCAACGTTAATCTGCGCGCTTAATTCTCTCCCAGTTCTAACCCGTCATGCTTGGTCTTCAGCCAAAGCATGACGGGTTCATTCCCTCAAACGTTTTCGTCGCCCACTCTTAAACTCTCAATTTCAACGCTATAGTTCTCGATCCCGACCCTAAATGATTTACGTTGCAAGAAGGCGGTAAGTGAACGAATCCCCAGGAGCTTACATCAGTAAGTGACTGGGGTGAGAGCGCGCAGCCAACGCACTTGTGGCGTAAAGCATGACGCATTCATTCCCTCAACGTTTTCGTCGCCCACTCTTAAACTCTCAATCCCAACGCTATAGTTCTCGATCCAGACCCTAAATGATTTACGTTGCAAGAAGGCGGCAAGTGAACGAGTCCCCAGGAGCTTACATCAGTAAGTGACTGGGGTGAGAGCGCGCAGCCAACGCACTTGTGGCGTAAAGCATGACGGGTCGATTCATGCTATAAAGGCGTATGATTTAATATACGGAGTTCTAGCGCAATGAAATTACCGATCTACCTGGATTACGCAGCGACCACGCCTGCGGATCCGCGTGTCGCCACCAAAATGATGCAGTTCCTCACTTTGGATGGCACCTTCGGTAACCCCGCTTCCCGTTCTCACCGTTTTGGCTGGCAGGCTGAAGAAGCCGTTGATGTGGCACGCAATCAGATTGCTGAGCTGGTTAACGCCGATCCGCGTGAAATCGTTTTTACCTCTGGCGCTACTGAAGCTGACAACCTTGCGATTAAAGGTGCAGCGCAGTTCCATCAGGCACGCGGCAAGCACATCATTACCAGCCAAACAGAGCACAAAGCCGTGCTGGATAGCTGCCAACAGCTGGAGCGTGAAGGTTTTGACGTCACCTGGCTTCAGCCGGGTAGCGACGGCATTGTCACGCCTGCGATGCTGGAAGCCGCGCTGCGTGACGATACCGTACTGGTTTCACTGATGCATGTGAACAATGAAACCGGGGTGATTCAGGACATCGCGGCCTTTGGCGCATTGTGCCGGTCGCGTGACATTCTGTTCCACGTTGACGCCACCCAAAGTGTGGGCAAGCTGCCGATTGACGTCAGTACACTGCCGGTCGATCTGATGTCGTTCTCTGCACATAAAATTTATGGTCCAAAAGGCATTGGTGCGCTGTGGGTGCGTCGCAAGCCTAAATTGCAGATTGATGCGCAGATGCACGGCGGTGGACACGAGCGAGGGATGCGTTCAGGGACGTTACCGGTGCATCAAATCGTGGGGATGGGCGAGGCGTACCGCATTGCGCGTGAGGAGATGGACAGTGAAATGGCGCGTCTTGCGACATTGCGTCAGCGTCTCTGGCACGGTGTGAGTCAGTTAGATAATGTTAAGGTTAACGGCTCGCTGGAGCAGGGCGCGCCGAATATTCTGAACCTCAGTTTTGCCCACGTTGATGGCGAATCGCTGATTATGGCGTTGAAAGACTTGGCGCTCTCATCCGGTTCCGCCTGTACCTCTGCCAGCCTCGAACCCTCTTATGTGCTACGCGCCATGGGCGTTGAACAGGAGCTGGCTCACAGTTCACTGCGCTTCTCTCTGGGCCGTTTCACCACAGAGGAAGAGATTGATTATGCTATTGAACTGGTTAAAAAAGCGGTCAGTCGTTTGCAGACGTTAACCCCTGCAACGTCCCGCTAATTCATGCACCCCTTGCGCCGGTTCTGGCGCAAGGTGACACCTAACGCAACGGAGCCACGCGATGACAACACAACCGATGACAATTACGCTCAGCTCCCAGGCCGCCGATGCGCGCTGGGGTGAAAAAGCGTTGCTGAGCAGTACTGAAAGTGGCATGACCGTACACCTGACTGGCGCGGATGCGCTGATGAGCATTCAGCGCGCGGGGCGTAAGCTGGACGGCCAGGGTATCCGCCATGTTGCACTGAGCGGTGAAGGCTGGGATTTAGAGAAGTGCTGGGCATTCTGGCAAGGCTATCGCAGCCCAAAAGGCCAGCGCCAGGTTGAGTGGCCAGAACTGAATGAACACGATCAGGAAGAATTCGATCGTCGTCTGAAGATCATTGATTGGGTTCGCAACACAATCAACCTGCCAGCGGAAGATCTGAGCCCAGAGCAACTGGCACACGGTGCTATTGATCTGATAACAGAAGTGGGCGCAGATGCTGTCAGCTATCGCATCACCAAAGGCGAAGATCTGCGCGAGCAAGGTTATGCCGGTATTCACACCGTAGGCCGCGGTTCAACGCGCCCACCGGTATTGTTGGCGCTGGACTTTAACCCGACTGGTGATGAGAATGCGCCAGTTTATGCCTGCCTGGTCGGTAAAGGCATCACCTTCGATACCGGTGGCTACAGCCTGAAGCAGAGCGCCTTTATGGATTCGATGAAATCCGATATGGGCGGGGCTGCAACCCTGACGGGCGCGCTGGCGTTGGCGATTTCACGCGGCCTGACGAAACGCGTGAAGTTGTATCTGTGCTGTGCAGACAACATGGTGAGCGGTAACGCGTTCCGTCTTGGCGACATCATCCGTTATCGCAACGGTAAAACCGTTGAAGTGATGAATACCGATGCCGAAGGCCGCCTGGTATTGGCTGATGGCTTGATCGATGCCAGCGAGCAGAATCCTGAGTTGCTGATTGATGCCGCCACCCTGACCGGTGCAGCGAAAACCGCGCTGGGTAACGATTATCACGCGCTGTTTACCTTTGATGACGTGTTGGCTGAATCACTGATGGGGAGCGCAACCGGTGAAAACGAAGCTTTCTGGCGTTTACCGCTGGCCGAGTTCCATCGTAGCCATCTGCCATCGAACTTCGCCGATCTGAATAACATCGCCAGCCCAGCGCATGCCGCCGGTGCCAGCAGTGCGGCCGCTTTCCTCTCGTATTTCGTTAGCAAATATCAGCAGGGCTGGCTGCACATTGACTGCTCTGCGACCTATCGCAAAAGTGCTGTCGATCAGTGGTCTGCTGGCGCAACCGGCCTTGGCGTGCGTACCGTCGCCAACCTGTTACTGAAATAAAGCCGCAGCGCATCATGCGCTGCTGCAGGGCCGCCATTTATGGCGGCCAAAAAGCGCTAAAGTCACATACTTCTGCCTGAGCTTGCCGTTTTTTGGAACTGGATAAATGAGTAATCGTCTTGAAGAGGTGCTGAAGCTGGCCGCTACTGAGCCCGCGCACCGTCCGGAATTTTTTCAACTGCTACTGGAATCTGACGTCTGGGTACCGGGTGAAAGTCCTGCTGAACAATTTGATGCCACCTCACCGGTGGAATTGCTGCACTGGGAAAAAGAGGGCGGTGGTAGCGTGATCCCGTTCTTCACTTCTGAAGAGGCGATGGGTGAGGCGATCAAAGAGGAGCAGCCATACCTGCGCTTACCGGCGCGAACCCTGTTCGAGATGACGTTGGGGGAGAGTTTGTTCCTCAATCCGAAGTTGCCAGCGGGCAAAGAGTTTTCTCCGGGCGAGATTGCGCATCTTATCGGTGAAGAGGGCAGTGCACTTAGCCAGCAAACCGTTCTGGAAGGTGGCCATGCGCTGTTATTGTCGGAAGTCGCTGAGCCACCGGCGCAGATGATTGATTCGCTCACGCAGCTGTTTGCCAAGTACAAGCAGGTGCGTCGTGCTTATATTGCCAGCATCCGCGAAAGCGCCACGGAAGAACCGAACCTGCTGATTGGCATTGAAGCGGACAGCAATATTGATGAGATTATCCAGGCCGCAGGCAGTGTCGCTACCGATACGCTGGCAGACGATGCCCCCATCGATATCTGCGAAGTGGTGAGCGATGAGAAGGGCGTGAGCCATTTCTTTACTGCTCACATCACACCGTTCTACGAGCGCCGCTGGGGCAGCTTCCTGCGTGATTTCAAAGGCAGCCAGCGCATTATTTAAAATACCCGTTGTAGCGGCGCAATTTATTGCGCATCGGTCAGCCATCGTGCGGCTTCAGATACGCGCGTTAAATCGCGCCGCTACCCTGCATTGCAATCTCTTATTTCTCGATCGGTAAATCGTCGCGGCTGCCCCATTCTCCCCAAGAGCCGTCATACAGCGTCACATCTCGCACACCCAAAGCGGTCAATGCCAGAATCACCACTACCGCCGTCACGCCAGAACCACAACTGGCGACAATCGGCTGATCCAGCTTGATTCCTGCTTTCTCGAACAGATCGCGCAGCTCAGCAGCGGGCTTAAGCGCACCGTTCACCACCAGATTATTCCACGGCATGTTCAGGCTGTTGGGAATGTGTCCGCGCAGTAAGCCGGGACGGGGCTCATCCACTTCAGCGTTAAAACGGTTAGCGGCGCGGGCATCAACGATCTGTGCGCCACCTTCATGGCTGATCAGCAGCACATCCGTCAGGCGCTTCACCTGCGCGCTGTCATAGTTGGCTTCAAACTCGCCTTCCGGCAAGCTGACTGGCCCCGTCGCAACGTCAAACCCGGCCGCTTTCCAACCCTGTAATCCTCCCGCCAGTATGGAGACGTTCACGCAACCAAAGGCGCGCAGCATCCACCAGGCGCGTGGCGCAGAAAACAGGTTGCCCTCATCGTAGATCACCAGATGTTTATCCTGGTTGACGCCCAGTTCGCGCATCGCGACTGCAAAAGCTTCGGGGCGCGGCATCATATGTGGATAAGCGCTGGTGTGATCGGATAAAGCTTCGATATTGAAGTAAGGCGCATCCGGCAAATGTCCAGCCAGATATTCTGCCTCGATATCGCGCACCGCTTCCTGACCAGGCGGCAACATGCGCGCATCCAAAACCTGCAACGTTTCCTCGGTGTAATGCTCTTTTAACCAATCGGCAGATACAAACAGGGGAGCTGTCATCGCAACAACCTCTTCTTAATCATCGGAAAGCAGAAAGGCCCAGTGTCCGGGAATGTGAACGCTATCTCAAGGGTATCATTGCTAAAGTGAGTAGGTTGATGTGAAATTGCGCAGCAAACACTTTTTAACCTTTTGGGGCTGGTGAGGGACTTACCATGGCAAGACGTGTTAATCGACTGCTGCTCAGTGTGCTGATCGGCGGATCACTTTTGGGCAGCACATTGCTGCCTGCACAAGCGGTGGATACGCCTGCGGTGCAAAAGGCGGCAAAAACACTCGCGGTTATCGACCTTTCAGAACTGCAACTGGATGGCGCGGCGGCACTGGTGTTGACCTTCAACACCGCGCTCGACAGCAAGCAGGATATCAATGCGCTTATCCACCTCAGCGATGAGAAAAGCGGTAAAGTTGATGGCGGCTGGGAGCTGGCGCAAAATGGCAAAACCTTGCGCTTCCGCCATCCTGAGCCGTCGCGCAAATTGACGGTCACCGTTGATGCTGGCCTCAAAGCCGCCGATGGCAGCAGCTTATCCAGCCCTTTTAACCAGACACTCACCACGCGTGACATCCAGCCGATGGTCGGTTTCTCCAGCCGGGGTTCATTACTGCCGCTGCGCCTGACGCAGGGTTTACCGGTGCTGGCGCTGAATGTGAATAACATTGATGTCGACTTCTTCCGGGTAAAAAGTGCCGCGCTGGCCGATTTTCTCGCCCAGTGGAATTACGGCAACAATCTTTCGTACTGGGAATCCCGCGACCTGCTGAAAAATGCTGATTTAATCTACAGCGGTCGTTTTGACCTCAATCCAGCACGTAACACCCGTGAAAAAATGCAGCTGCCGCTGGGTGACGTTGATGCACTCAAACAACCCGGCGTGTATCTGGCGGTGATGAAGCAGGCGGGCACTTATAACTACACGCAACCCGCGACCCTGTTCACCCTCAGCGACATTGGCTTATCGCTGCACAGCTTCCCGGATCAACTGGAACTCTTTACGCAAAGTCTGGCGAGTGGCGCGCCGCTGGATGACGTCAATGTGCAACTGCTGGATGAAAAAGGCCAGCAGCTGGCAAGTGGCACCAGTGACAGTCAGGGACATCTTCGTTTGCCCGCCAATGCTAAAGGCAAGCTGCTATTAGCGACGCTGAAAGGACAAACCTCGCTAATCGATCTTAATCGCCCCGCCTTGGATCTGGCCGAATTCCCGATCGACGGCCCACAAGGTTACGACAAACAGTTCTTTATCTTTGGTCCGCGCGATCTCTATCGCCCCGGCGAAACCGTCATTGTTAACGCATTACTGCGTGATGCGGATGGCAAACCGCTGCCACCGCAACCGGTGAAAGCTGAGGTGGTGCAGCCGAATGGTGAAGTCACACAAACCTTTGTGTGGCAGCCGGAAAACGGTGTCTATCAGCAGCGTTTTGCGTTACCTGCTTCGTCCATGACCGGAGAGTGGACGCTACGTATTAACAGCGGGGATAACCAGCCGCGAAACTGGTCATTCCATGTGGAAGATTTTCTGCCAGAGCGGATGGCGTTGGCGCTGAGCAACAGTGAACAGCCGCTGGCACCGGATGCGACAGTGACTTTTGCGGTTGAGGGGCGTTATCTCTATGGCGCGCCTGCGGCAGGCAATGAACTGCAGGGGCAACTGTTCCTGCGCCCGGCGCGTGAAGCGGTGACGGCACTCCCTGGCTACCAGTTTGGTGACATTACCGAAGAGCTAAAGCGCAGCCTGGACGATGTCGACGAGAAGCTGGATGAAAGCGGCAAGCTGCAGCTCAACGTGGAGAGCAACTGGGCGGAGAGTCACTCACCATTAAATTTGATTTTGCAAGCCAGCCTGCTGGAAACCGGTGGCCGTCCGGTGACGCGCCGCGCAACTCAAGCCATCTGGCCTGCGCCTGCACTGCCGGGTATTCGCCCGCTGTTTAACAGCGAATCAGTCTACGATTATCGCACCGATCGTTATCGTGATGAACCGACGGTGCCAGAAAACAGTCTGGCGGAATTCGATGTGGTTTATGCCAACCCTCAGGGGGAGAAACTGGCCGCACAGGATCTGGATGTGCGCCTGATTCATGAGCGTCGTGACTATTTCTGGAGCTTCTCCGACAGCGAGGGCTGGCAGTCGCGTTACGATCAAAAAGATCTGCAGGAAGATGAGCAGCACATCACTATCGCGGCGGGTGGCAGCCAGAAAGTGAGCTTCCCGGTGGAGTGGGGCACCTATCGGCTGGAAGTGCATGCGGGTGACAAGATTATCAGCAGTGTGCGCTTCAATGCCGGTTACTGGTGGCAGGACAATACCGACGGCACGGGTGCGCTGCGTCCCGATCAGGTCAAACTGAAAATCGATAAAAGCGCCTATCAGCCGGGTGACACTGCGCACGTGCAGGTCGAATCACCTGCGGCCGGTAAAGGTTATCTGATGGTGGAGTCAAGCAGCGGCACACTGTGGTGGCAACCGCTGGATGTGCCTGCAGGTGGCGCGACCATTGATGTCCCTGTCAGTGAAAGCTGGCAGCGTCACGATCTTTATCTCAGCGCTATCGTCGTGCGAGACGGCGATAAAGCCAGTGGCACCACACCCAAACGGGCGGTGGGTCTGCTGCATTTGCCGATGGCTACGGAAGCGCGTCGCCTTAACCTGGTATTGGATGCGCCGGATAAAATCCGCCCTGAGCAGACCATAAAAGTGAAGGTCAAAGCCAGCCGAGAAGGTGGCGAGTTACCCAAGCAGGTTCAGGTTTTGCTGTCTGCGGTGGACAGTGGCGTGTTGAACATCACGGATTACAAAACGCCGAACCCGTGGCAGGCGTTCTTTGGTCGCAAGCGCTACAACGCCGATCAATACGATGTTTATGGTCAACTAATTGAAGGCGGCGGCAAGCTGGCCGCGCTGCGTTTTGGCGGTGATGGTGACGATGCTGATGCGCTGTCTCGTGGCGGCAAGAAACCTGTGACGGACGTGCAAATTATCGCGCAGCAGCTGCAACCCGTCACGCTGGACGCTAATGGTGAAGGCACACTTGAACTGCCTGTTCCCGCCTTTAATGGTGAGTTACGCCTGATGGCGCAGGTGTGGAGTGACGACAGCTTTGGCTCGGCGGATCGTAAATTGGTGGTGGCTGCACCCCTGATCAGCGAGCTGGCAACGCCGCGCTTTATGGCCAGCGGTGACCAATCGACGCTGGCGCTGGATCTCACCAACCTCACCGATCAGCCTCAAACATTGAAGGTTGATGTGACGGCGAAGGGGTTGATTGCGTTGACCGGTAATGTGCCCTCTTCGGTGCAGCTGGCGAAAGGGGCGCGCACCACCTTGCAGATTCCCGTGAAAGCGCAGGGGGCCTTTGGCGAAGGCGCGGTGCAGGTCAAGGTTTCGGGCATGAGCCTGCCAGGGGAAACTTTGGCGCCGAGTGAGCGTCAATGGTCCATCGGCGTGCGCCCGGCCTATCCAGCACAAACCCTGAATTTCGAGAATGTGATGCAAACCGGCCAGAGTTGGCAGGTTGTCGCCAGCGCGTTTAATGGCCTGCAAAAAGACACCTTGACCGGGCAATTATCCCTGAGCAATCGACCACCGCTGAACATCGCCAGCTTCATCAGCCAACTTTATGCTTATCCTTACGGTTGCCTGGAGCAGACGGCCAGCGGGATTTGGCCGTCGGTATTCACCAACAAGGCGCAACTGGATGCCTTAGGCATCAAAACCAGCACAGACGAGGCGCGCCGCGCGTCGATTGCTACCGGTATTGCGCGCCTTGCTGGCATGCAACGTGGCAACGGCAGCTTTGGCCTGTGGAGCAAAGAGAGCGCTGAAGAGTTCTGGCTGACCGCTTACGTCACCGACTTCCTGCTGCGCGCCAGTGAGGCGGGGTACAGCGTGCCAGAAGGCGTCATCAGCCGTGCAGATGAGCGTCTGCTGCGCTACTTGCAGGACCCGTCACAGATTGAAACCAGCTGGAGCAGCGATGCCGATGGCCTGCGTTTCAGTGTGCAAGCCTATGCCGGCTTGGTATTGGCACGCCAGCAACAGGCACCACTCGGGGCACTGCGTGCCTTGTATGACAAGCGTGAACAGGCAAAATCGGGTCTGGCACTGGTGCAACTCGGCGTGGCGTTGAAACTGATGGGCGATCAACAGCGCGCGCAGCTGGCATTGGCGCAAGGAATCGGATTGGAGCGTAAACCGAATAGCTGGCTGGGAGACTATGGTAGCCCGGTGCGCGATCGTGCACTGATACTCTCGCTGTTAACGGAAAATCAGCTGTTGCCAGATATGCAGGGGCCATTACTGATTGACCTGGCAAAAGCGGTGCACGGCCAGCGCTGGTTCTCCACCCAGGAAAATAACGCCCTGTTCCTTGCTGCGCGCACCTTACAGCAGCACAAAGGTGAGCAGTGGCAAGCCTCGCTACAAGGAAGAAGCGAACCGTTGAGCAGCAATCAGGCAATCAACATGGGGATCGACGAAGCGCAGCTGCGACAAGGGCTGTCGGTGAAAAGCGACAATGCGTCACCACTGTACGGCACGCTGAATGTGGTGGGTTATCCGCGTACGGCACCGTCGCCAATGAGCAACGTCCTCAGCATTACCCGTGAATACTTCACACTGGAAGGGAAACCGGCCGAACTCACTAATCTGAAGAGTGGTGAACTGCTGGTGGTCCGACTGAAGGTGGCGGCCAGCGAACGTGTCAGTGATGCTTTGGTGGTGGATCTGTTGCCCGCGGGGCTTGAGCTGGAAAACCAGAATCTCAGCGACAGCAGCGCCAGTCTTGGCGACAGTGCTGATGCGCTGAAAGAGAGCATGATGGATATGCAGCAGGCCAACATCAAACACATTGAGTTCCGCGACGATCGTTTTGTCGCGGCGCTGGCGCTGGATGGCTACACGCCAGGCACGTTGCTGTATCTGGCGCGGGCCGTGACGCCGGGTAGCTATCTTCTGCCGCCGCCGCAGGTGGAATCCATGTATGTGCCAGAGTGGCGCGCGATTGGCAGCACGCCAGAAAAACTCAATGTGCGCTAAGCATTGATGAACAAGGTAAAGCGACTAAAGCGGTGGCGC
Organism: Pantoea sp. CFCC18177; assembly: GCF_059412425.1. NCBI lineage: Bacteria > Pseudomonadati > Pseudomonadota > Gammaproteobacteria > Enterobacterales > Erwiniaceae > Pantoea > Pantoea sp. CFCC18177. Next base: position 320,586 of record NZ_JBNBPL010000002.1, on the reverse strand, counting down.
TGGCTGCCGCTTTTTTTACTGCTGCTGTTAGCGGGCTTGTGGTTGCTGGATCAGCTCGATCCGCTGCCGCTGCGAGAGGTGCAGCCCGCGCGTGTCGTGGTGGCCGAAGATGGCACACCGCTGTGGCGTTTTGCGGACCAACACGGGGTCTGGCGTTATCCCGTCACGCTGGAAGAGGTCTCGCCTGATTATATCCAGGCACTCCTGACCTACGAAGATCGCTGGTTCTGGCATCATCCGGGCATCAACCCGATGGCGGTTGTGCGTGCCATCGGGCAAAACGTGCTGCATCACAGCATTGTCTCGGGCGGCAGTACACTCACAATGCAAGTCGCGCGGCTGATCGATCCGCAACCGCGTACGCTGCGTGGCAAAGTGGTTCAGGCGTGGCGCGCACTGCAACTGGAGTGGCACCTGTCGAAGCGCGACATTCTGACGCTGTATCTCAATCGCGCCCCTTTTGGCGGTACCGTTGAAGGTGTCGGAGCGGCAAGCTGGATGTGGCTGGGTAAGCCACCGTCACAACTCACTAAAGGTGAGGCGGCGTTACTCGCGGTACTTCCGCAGGCGCCGAGCCGTCTGCGCCCAGACCGCTGGCCGCAACGTGCGGAAGCCGCCCGCAACAAAGTCCTGGATCGTCTCGCTGAGTATCGGGTGTGGTCGGCGCAAGATGTCGCTGATATCAAACAGGAGTCCGTCTGGTTGCCGCCGCGTCAGACGCCGCAAATGGCTCCGTTACTGGCGCGTCGTCTGCTGTCGCTCTCACCCGACAATAAAATTACCTCCACGATTGATGTGTCGCTGCAGCGTGAGCTGGAGAATCTGGCCACTTCGCTTAAAACTCAGTTGCCACCGCGCACCTCGCTGGCACTGCTGGTGGTCGATCACAGCAATATGAAGGTGCGTGGCTATGTGGGTTCGGTGTCTTTCAATGACGACAGCCGCTTTGGCCATGTCGATATGATCGCCAGCGTGCGCTCGCCCGGTTCGGTGCTAAAGCCTTTTGTCTATGGTATGGCGCTGGATGAAGGGCTGATCCACGGTGAATCGCTGTTACAGGATGTGCCGCGCCGCTTTGGCGATTATCGTCCGGGTAATTTTGATGCCGGTTTTCATGGCCCGGTCAGTGCCAGTGAAGCGCTGGAACGTTCGCTGAATCTGCCTGCGGTACAGTTACTGGATGCGCTCGGCCCGAAAACGGTGGCGGCGCGCTTACGCAATGTGGGCTTGAACCTGCGATTCCCGGCTGGCGCCGAGCCCAACCTGTCATTGATCCTGGGCGGCACGGGCGCAAGACTGGATGATATTGTCGCGGCGTACAGCGCTTTTGCCCGTCAAGGTAATGCGGCGCAACTGCGCTGGTTACCTGACCAGCCTCTGCTGGAACGGCCCTTGCTGTCACCCGGAGCAGCCTGGATTATTCGGCGCATACTGGCAGGTGAAGCGCTGCCTTCGGGCGCGGTGCCGGATATTGCACCACTGGCATGGAAAACCGGCACCAGCTATGGCTATCGGGATGCCTGGACCATTGGCATCACGCCACGTTATCTGATTGGTGTATGGGTCGGCAGACCTGACGCCACACCCGTCGCCGGGCAGTTTGGCTTTGCCTCGGCTGTGCCGGTAATGAATCAGGTCAACAATCTGCTGGCGGGGCATATGTCGGTGCGCGGCGCACCGCGTGACCCGCGCCCGGACTCGGTCAGCGCCATGAGCATTTGCTGGCCCGGAGGTCAGCCTTTACCGATGGGTGACGATAACTGCCGCCAGCGTCGCCAAAGTTGGGTGCTGAATCAAACGGTGCCGCCCACGCTATTGGCACCCGGTCAGGAGAGCGTTAACGGTCTACGCCAGCAATACTGGCTGAATAGCCAAGGCTTACGTGTGGCGGCAGATTGTCCGGATGCGCAAAGCCATGAGCGGCTGATGTGGCCATTACCGCTTGAGCCCTGGCTACCCTTAGCAGAGCGCCGCGAACAGCGCTTGCCGCCGATTGACCCGCGCTGCCCGCCGTTAAATCAAGGCAATGCGCCACCAATGGTGATCACCGGCGTCATCAACGGTCAGCGCGTGCAGCCGCTGCCGGGCAAAATGGTATTGATATTGCCGGTGGCGGTGCAGGGTGGAAAAGGGGAGCAGCGCTGGTGGTTTTTGAATGGACAACCCGTTGAGCAGGAAGCGGAGAAAAACAGTGCCGCACTGGTGTTGAGTGAGCCGGGCCCGTATCAACTGGTGGTGATGGATGAAGCGGGGCAACTGGCATCCGTCTCATTTATTCGCGGCTGAATCCACGCTATGCCAGATTTTGCGCGTGTCCGCCCCGACAAAAATCAATTATTTTCGATAATTCCACCAATCGGCAATAGGCAACGCCTGATGATGTCCCTATAATCGGCGCGTTTTCTTACCGGGAGCGAGTTCCCGGTTTCTTCAGGATGCTAACTAGAGGTCATCATGGCAATCGAACGTACTTTCTCAATCGTTAAACCAAATGCTGTCGCTAAGAACGTGATTGGTGCTATCTACAACCGTTTTGAAAGCGCAGGCTTCAAAATCGTTGGCGCGAAAATGCTGCACCTGACCAAAGAGCAGGCAGAAGGCTTTTACGCTGAGCACAAAGGCCGTCCATTCTTCGATGGTCTGGTTGAGTTCATGACTTCTGGTCCCGTTGTTGTTTCTGTTCTGGAAGGCGAAAATGCCGTTCAGCGTCACCGTGACCTGATGGGTGCTACCAACCCAGACAACGCACTGGCCGGTACTCTGCGTGCTGATTACGCTGACAGCTTCACCGAGAACGCGACCCACGGTTCTGACTCAGCTGAGTCTGCTGCACGTGAAATCGCTTACTTCTTCGCTGAGAACGAAGTCTGCCCACGCACTCGCTAAGTGCGTTGCAGCTGATGCGGATAAACGTCTTTACACCTTTTACGCTTAAGTAAAGTCGTTCCCCCTGGCATCATGCAGCAGATGTAGTACAATTATGCGCCCTTGTTGAGCCAGCCTCAGCGAGGGCGCCTTTTTTTTCCTATTCTTAACCAGAGCCGTAACGTGTAACAACGAGGCCAGAGAACATTATGTCCGAACAGATTGTGACGCCGTCGTCCGCTTCCCCCGTGGTTGTTTCCCCAAAAAACGAAAAAATTAACCTGCTGGATCTTAACCGTCAGCAGATGCGTGAATTCTTCCTTGAAATGGGCGAAAAGCCGTTCCGCGCTGATCAAGTCATGAAGTGGATGTACCACTACTGCTGCGACGATTTCGAGCAGATGACGGATATCAACAAAGTGCTGCGTGGCAAACTGATGCAACGCGCTGAAATTCGTGCGCCGGAAGTGGCGGAAGAGATGCGTTCCAGCGATGGCACCATCAAATGGGCGATCCGCGTGGGCGATCAGCTGGTAGAAACCGTCTATATCCCGGAAGCCGACCGTGCAACGCTGTGCGTCTCCTCGCAGGTAGGTTGTGCGCTGGAGTGCAAATTCTGTTCGACCGCGCAGCAGGGCTTTAACCGTAACCTGCGCGTCTCCGAAATCATTGGTCAGGTATGGCGTGCGGCGAAAATCATCGGCGCAGCTAAGATCACCGGCCAGCGCCCGATCACCAACGTGGTGATGATGGGCATGGGTGAGCCATTGCTCAACCTCAACAACGTGGTGCCTGCGATGGACATCATGCTGGACGATTTTGGTTTTGGTCTGTCAAAACGTCGCGTGACGCTTTCGACTTCAGGCGTAGTTCCCGCACTGGATAAGTTGGGCGATATGATCGACGTTGCGCTGGCGATTTCACTGCACGCGCCGAACGATACCATCCGTGATGAAATTGTGCCGATCAACAAAAAGTACAACATCGAAACCTTCCTGGCTGCAGTGAAGCGTTATATCGGCAAATCAAATGCCAATCAGGGCCGTGTGACCATTGAGTACGTGATGTTGGATCACATCAATGACAGCACCGACAATGCCCATGAACTGGCGGCCTTGCTGAAAGATACACCGTGCAAAATCAACCTGATTCCATGGAACCCCTTCCCTGGCGCACCTTACGGCCGCAGCTCAAACAGCCGTATTGACCGCTTCTCTAAAGTGCTGATGGATTACGGTTTTACCACTATCGTGCGTAAGACGCGCGGCGATGATATCGATGCCGCCTGTGGTCAGCTGGCAGGGGATGTGATTGACCGTACCAAGCGCACACTGCGTAAGAAAATGGCCGGTGAAACCATCTCTGTGAAGGCGCTCTGAAACCCATCGTCTGGTGATATTCACCGGGCGTGAGGCGTGCCAGTCTCTCTGCTCGATTTTGAGCAGGAGAGACAGAAATGCGTAAAGGATTACTCGCGGTGGTTGTGGCTGGCTTTGTTGTAAGTGGTTGTGTCAATCCACCCCCCAACACCCGTGCCGCTGACATCAGACTACAGTTAGGATTACACTATCTGGCTGTGAAAGATTATGGCGCGGCGCACCGCAATCTATTACGTGCAGAGCGTGCCGCACCAAAGGACTACCGCGTGCCGTTGGCGCTTGCGCGATTGGCACAGGCGCAGCAGAATAGCGCGCAGACACATTGGCACTACCAACGCGCTCAGCAGTTAGCGCCAACGAATGGCTATGTCGCTAACAATTACGGTGCGTTTCTCTGCGGTTTAAGGCAGTATGACGAAGCGCATCAACAGTTTAAGCTGGCGATCGCAGCGCAGGAAATTGATGCCCGGCAGGATGCATTTCTGTTTTCGGGCTATTGTTACCTGCAGGCTGGAGAGAGTGCCGCAGCGCGCGAGCCACTAGGCCACGCGCTGGATGCCGCACCGGAGCAGGGGAGTCATCTGCTTGCGGAAGTGGAAAGGCGTCTTGAGCAGCAGGATCGCACGGCGGTTCCGCTGTTATTAGAAGTGTACCACCAGCGGTTGCCCGCAACGGCAGACAGCCTGTGGTTACAAATACGTTTCGCCGCGCAACAGGGAAACGCTGCTGACGTTACACGTTATGGCGATCTGTTGGCGCGAAGTTTTCCACAATCGATACAGTACCAGCGTTATTTTGCTAATGAATACTGAAGCCACTCAAGAGAATTCTGCAGTACATTCCACAGGTGAACGCCTGCGTCTGGCCCGTGAGCAGATGGGACTGACCCAGCAAAACGTCGCTGAACGCCTGTGCCTGAAACTTTCTACCGTGCGGGATATTGAAGAGGACAAATCACCAGCTGATTTAGCCTCAACTTTCCTGCGAGGTTATATCCGTTCTTATGCTCGTCTGGTGCATGTGCCGGAGGATGACCTGTTGCCGATGATGGCAAAACAGGCACCGGTGCGCGCGGCTAAAATTGAGCCGATGCAGAGCTTCTCATTGGGCAAACGCCGTAAAAAGCGCGATGGCTGGTTGATGATTTTCACGTGGCTGGTGGTCTTTGTGGTCATCGGCCTGACAGGTGCCTGGTGGTGGCAGAACCATAAAGCCTCGCAGGCGGATCTGGTCTCCATGGCGGACCAGAACGGCAGCAGCAACGATAGCAGCCAGTCAATTCCGTTGGGTGATAGCAGCACTGACAGTGCTGCAGATACAGACACCAATGCAGCAGGTACACCGGTCGACAATGGTGCCGGTGCCGTTGCGACGCCGAACACCAGCAGCAATGCTCCAGTGGCAAACACCTCTTCTCCGGCAGCAACTAGCGATAACGCGGTGGTCTCGCCAAGCCAGGCGCCTGTTGACAACGCACCGCCAGCAGCCACTTCACCGGCTCCGGCCAACAGCATTCCGGCGGGTCAAATGCCGACGGGTAATGCCGCAGTCAGCGAGCCAGCGGGCGATCCGAACGCTGTCGTCATGAATTTCAAAGCGGATTGCTGGTTGGAAGTCACAGACGCGACCGGTAAGAAGCTGTTCAGTGGTCTGCAACGTAGCGGCGGTAAGCTCAGCCTGTCTGGAACGCCTCCGTATCGTCTGAAAATTGGTGCTCCAGGTGCGGTTGATGTGCAATATCAGAATCAGCCCGTTGATTTAAGTCGTTTTATCCGTAATAACCAGGTTGCCCGTCTGACGCTGGGTGCGCAATAACGCGCAGCGCGCTTTCCGGGTAATTGTGGAGAGAGAATATGCATAACGAAGCACCCATTATCCGTCGCAAATCAACACGGATTTACGTCGGCAAGGTGCCGGTTGGTGATGGTGCGCCCATTGCCGTTCAGTCAATGACCAACACCCGCACCACGGATGTGGAAGCCACGGTTAACCAGATTCGCCAGCTTGAGCGAGTCGGTGTCGATATCGTCCGTGTTTCTGTGCCTACCATGGATGCGGCTGAAGCGTTCAAACTGATTAAGCAACAGGTCAATGTGCCGCTGGTGGCGGACATTCATTTTGACTATCGCATCGCCTTGAAAGTCGCCGAATACGGCGTAGATTGCCTGCGTATCAATCCGGGCAACATCGGCAACAACGAGCGTATTCGCCAGGTGGTGGATTGCGCGCGTCACTACAATATTCCTATCCGTATTGGCGTTAACGCCGGTTCACTGGAAAAGGATCTGCAGGAAAAATACGGTGAGCCAACGCCTCAGGCGCTGCTTGAATCCGCTATGCGTCACGTTGATCACCTCGATCGCCTCAACTTTGATCAATTCAAAGTGAGTGTTAAAGCCTCTGACGTCTTCCTCGCCGTTGAATCTTATCGTCTGCTGGCGAAAGCCATTGATCAGCCACTGCATCTCGGTATCACCGAAGCAGGCGGCGCGCGTGCCGGTTCGGTGAAATCGGCTATCGGCCTCGGTTTGCTGCTGGCAGAAGGTATTGGCGATACGCTGCGTATCTCGCTGGCGGCCGATCCGGTTGAAGAAGTCAAAGTCGGTTATGACATTCTGAAATCACTGCGTATTCGTTCTCGCGGCATTAACTTCATTGCCTGCCCAACCTGCTCACGTCAGGAGTTTGATGTGATCGGTACCGTGAATGCGCTGGAAGAACGTCTTGAAGACATCATCACGCCAATGGATATCTCCATCATCGGGTGCGTGGTGAACGGTCCGGGCGAAGCGACGGTTTCAACCATGGGCGTGACGGGCGGTAGCCGCAAAAGTGGTTTCTACGAAGACGGCGTGCGTCAACGTGACCGCCTTGATAACGACAACATGATTGACCAGCTGGAAGCGCGCATTCGTGCCAAGGCCAGTATGCTGGATGAAAGCCGCCGCATTAACGTGCAGCAGCTGGAAAAATAAGGGACGGTGCGCGTTCGCCGCGCGCCAGTTTGTGAATGAACCTGTGCGGTTTCATCCTCATAAGGTATGATGCCGGACAGGTTTTTTTGTATTAAGAGATTCTAACGTGGCGAAGAATATTCAAGCGATCCGTGGGATGAACGATTACCTGCCGGCGGATACCGCGATTTGGCAGCGTATTGAGGGCACCCTGAAGCAGGTGCTGGCCAGTTACGGTTTTAGCGAAATTCGCTTACCGATTGTGGAACAAACGCCGCTGTTTAAACGCGCAATCGGTGAAGTCACCGATGTGGTTGAAAAAGAGATGTATACCTTTGACGACCGCAACGGTGAAAGTCTGACGCTGCGCCCAGAAGGTACCGCAGGCTGCGTGCGTGCCGGTATCGAGCATGGCTTGCTCTACAACCAGGAACAGCGTTTGTGGTACATCGGCCCGATGTTCCGCTACGAACGTCCGCAAAAAGGTCGTTATCGCCAGTTCCATCAGATTGGCGCTGAAGTGTTTGGTCTGCAAGGACCGGATGTCGATGCCGAACTGATTATGATGACCGCACGTTGGTGGAAAGCGTTGGGTATTGCTGACCACGTGCGTCTGGAACTGAACTCCATCGGCTCCCTTGAAGCGCGTGCTAACTATCGTGATGCACTGGTGGCATTCCTCGAACAGCATAAAGATAAGCTGGACGAAGATTGCAAACGCCGCATGTACAGCAACCCGCTGCGCGTGCTGGACAGCAAGAATCCGGACGTGCAGGTTCTGCTGAATGACGCGCCAACCTTGAACGAGTACCTTGACGAAGATTCTCGTGCGCACTTCGACGGCCTGTGTGCCCTGTTGGACGATGCGGGCATTGCTTATACCGTGAATCAGCGTCTGGTGCGTGGTCTCGACTATTACAACCGTACCGTCTTCGAATGGGTGACCAGCAGCCTCGGCGCACAAGGTACCGTGTGTGCCGGTGGCCGCTATGATGGCCTGGTTGAACAGTTAGGTGGACGCGCCACGCCAGCCGTTGGTTTCGCGATGGGTCTGGAGCGATTGGTGTTGCTGGTTCAGGCGGTTAATCCAGATTTTGAACCGACGCGCATTGTTGATGTCTATGTTATCGCTTCGGGGCAGGGCGTTCAGTCTGCCGCGATGCAACTGGCGGAAAAACTGCGTGATGCTGATCCGGCACTGAAGCTCATGACGAACTTCGGTGGTGGTAACTTCAAGAAGCAGTTTGGCCGTGCAGACAAGTGGGGCGCACGCATTGCGCTGGTGCTGGGTGAAGATGAAGTGAAAACCGGTCAGGTTGTCGTCAAAAATCTGGCAACCGGCGATCAACAAACTATCGCCCAGAGCGAAGCCGCAGCAACGTTGCGCACGCTGCTGCAGTCAGCGTAGCACTGCGACAGCCATTTACAGGAGAGGGATTGCGTGGAAGTTTACAGCAACGAAAACGAACAAGTTGACGCACTGCGTCAGTTCTTTGCCAACAACGGTAAAGCACTGGCTGTGGGTGTGATCATCGGCATCGCTGCGCTGGGTGGCTGGCGTTTCTGGACCAGCCATCAGGATGGTGCAGATAAAGCCGCATCGGCACAGTATCAACAGTTGACCACGGCAATGCAGGCTGACAAGCCTCAGACGCTGGAAGCCGTCGCGACGTTTGCCAGTGAAAACAACAACACCTACGGTGCACTGGCGTCGCTGGATTTGGCGAAGCAGTACGTCGAAGCCAATCAGCTAGACAAAGCCATTACGCTGTTGCAAAGCGGGCTGAAAGACACCAAAGATGCCAACCTGCAGGCGGTGATTAACCTGCGTCTGGCGCGCATTCAACTGCAACAAAACCAGGCTGATGCCGCACTGACTACCCTCAACAATGTTAAGGGGGATGGCTGGACAGCCATTATTGCGGACATTCGTGGTGAAGCACTGCTGAGTAAAGGCGATAAGCAGGGCGCACGTGATGCCTGGAGCAAAGGCGCTGAATCGCAGGCCTCTCCTGCGTTGAAGCAGATGCTGCAGATGAAGATGAATAACTTAAGCTAAGCCAGTCAAGAGAGCGCACATGGAATTACGTAAATACCTGCTGCCAGGGCTGATTTCAGTCACCTTGCTCAGCGGTTGCTCGCTGTTCAGCGGCGAAGAAGATGTAGTGAAAATGGCCCCGCTGCCGAAAGTGGAAAACCAGTTTACGCCACAGACTGCCTGGAGCACCTCTGTGGGTGACGGCGTTGGCGATTTCTATTCCAATCTGCATCCGGCCTGGCAAGATGGCACCGTCTATGCAGCTGACCGCTTTGGTGTGGTGAAAGCGTTGGACGCCAGCAACGGTAAAGAGAAATGGAAAGTTAATCTCTCTGAGAAAACCGGCTTCTTCTCGAAAAACATTTCGGCACTGCTCTCTGGCGGTATTACCGCTACCAGCGATCGCATCTATATCGGCAGCGAACGTGGCCAGGTCTATGCGCTGAACAACAGTGATGGCAGCATCGCATGGCAGACCAAAGTCGCCGGTGAAGCCTTGTCGCGCCCGGTGGTTAGCGACGGTCTGGTGCTGATTCATACCAGCAACGGCATGTTGCAAGGATTGGATCAGAGCAGCGGCGCCATCAAATGGAGCGTAAACCTGGACATGCCTGCGCTGTCACTGCGTGGTGAATCTGCCCCAACCGTGGCCTTTGGTGGTGCGATTGTCGGCGGTGATAACGGTCGTGTCAGTGCCGTGATCCTGAACCAGGGGCAGCTGATTTGGCAGCAGCGTATTTCGCAACCGAGCGGCGCCACTGAAATTGATCGTCTGAGTGATGTGGATACCACGCCAGTTGTGGTCAATGGTGTCGTTTACGCGCTGGCGTACAACGGTAACCTGACGGCACTGGAATTGCGCTCAGGCCAGATTTTGTGGAAACGTGAAATCGGCGGCGTGAAAGATATGGTGATTGATGCGGGCCGTATTTATCTGGTCGATCAGGACGACCGTGTGATTGCACTCAATGCTGACGGTGGCGTGGCCATCTGGCGTCAGAGTGATCTGCTGCACCGTAATCTGACTTCACCAGTACTGTTCAACGGTTATCTGGTAGTGGGTGATAGCGAAGGCTACCTGCACTGGATCAACACGCTGGATGGTCGCTTTGTCGCGCAGCAGAAACTGGACAGCGATGGCTTCCAGACTGAGCCGGTCGTGGCGGGTGATAAGCTACTGATTCAGGCGAAGGGCGGCGAAGTTTACGCCATCACGCGTTAAGATCTGGCTCTGCGGGGATCGATTTCCCGCTCGCTTTTACGGCTCCTGATTCGTCAGGGGCCGTTTCGTTTTTTGTCAGGCATGGTATTCTTTGCGCCTTCAGCCTGACGCCTTCCGGCAAATGTCGTTATAATCACGCCATTCGGGCGATTTATTTTTAAAACTGAGGCAAGTGTTATGGTACCTGTGGTCGCGCTGGTTGGGCGTCCCAATGTGGGAAAATCTACGCTATTTAACCGCTTAACGCGCACTCGTGATGCGCTGGTAGCGGATTTTCCTGGACTGACTCGCGATCGCAAATATGGTCGCGCCGAAGTGGAAGGGCGCGAATTTATTGTTATCGATACCGGTGGTATTGATGGCACCGAGGAAGGCGTCGAAAACCGCATGGCAGAACAGTCGCTGCTGGCGATCGAAGAAGCCGATGTGGTGCTGTTTATGGTCGATGCGCGTGCAGGCGTCATGCCGGCCGATCAGCAGATCGCCAATCATTTGCGAGCACGTGAAAAAGCCACCTTTGTGGTCGCCAACAAAACGGACGGCATCGATCCGGATGCTGCGGTGTTGGATTTCTACGCGCTGGGCTTGGGTGAAATTCATCCCATCGCTGCCTCGCATGGTCGCGGTGTAAACAACTTGCTCGAAGCAGCACTGCTGCCGTGGATGGACGAAATCGTTCCAGAAGTCGAGCTAACGGAAGAAGAAGAGAACGCTGCCTATTGGGCCGCGTTAGAAGCAGAAGAGAACGATCAGGCACTCGAGGAAGAGGAAGAAGAAGATTTCGATCCCACCACCTTGCCGATCAAGCTGGCTATCGTTGGTCGCCCTAACGTAGGTAAATCCACGTTAACTAACCGTATTCTTGGCGAAGACCGTGTTGTGGTCTACGACATGCCAGGCACAACACGTGACAGCATCTATATCCCGATGGAGCGTGATGAGCGCGAATACGTGCTGATCGACACTGCGGGTGTACGTAAGCGCGGTAAGATCACGGAAACTGTCGAGAAGTTCTCCGTCATCAAAACCTTGCAGGCCATCGAAGATGCCAACGTGGTGATGCTGGTGATTGATGCGCGTGAAGGCATCTCTGATCAGGATCTGTCGCTGCTTGGCTTTATCCTCAACAGCGGACGCTCACTGGTGATCGTGGTCAACAAGTGGGATGGCATGACGCAAGAAGCCAGAGAAGAAGTCAAAGAAATGCTGGACTTCCGTCTGGGCTTTATCGATTTCGCGCGCATCCACTTTATCTCGGCACTGCACGGTAGCGGCGTAGGTAACCTGTTCGAGTCCGTGACCGAAGCTTACGATTGCTCAACCAAACGTGTTGGCACCGCGATGTTGACACGTATTATGACCATGGCGTCAGATGACCATCAGCCGCCATTGGTACGCGGTCGTCGTGTGAAGCTGAAGTATGCTCATGCCGGTGGTTATAACCCGCCTATCGTGGTGATCCACGGTAACCAGGTGAAGGACCTGCCAGATTCTTATAAACGTTATCTGATGAATTACTTCCGTCGTTCACTTAACGTCATGGGTACACCAATTCGTATTCAGTTTAAAGAGGGCGATAACCCGTATGCGGGCAAACGCAATCTGTTGACGCCAACGCAGCAGCGTAAACGTCAGCGTCTGATGTCGCACCTGAAGAAAAACAAACGTTAATATGATGAGGGCCCATACGGGCCCTTTTTTTTGGCTTTAAAATGGGATCACGCCGCTACGACTTGTGCCATATCAGGCGCGAAAAATGTAACAAGGAGAATCTATGCCCCATTTGTGCCCCCACTGCCAGCACGCTCTCAACCCTACCGATACCGGCTTCACTTGCGATAATTGCCATCACCATTATGCCCAACGCGCGGTCTGCCCGGATTGCCAGCAGCCGCTACAGGTGCTGAAAGCCTGCGGTGCAGTGGACTATTTTTGCCAGCACGGACACGGGTTGATCTCGAAAAAGCGTGTCGAATTCGTGCCTGAATTCCCAGCGCTCTAAAAATCTCACCTTAGCGGCGTCATATTTATTAATACCTTACGACTGGTTTTGTAGCAAAAATGCTATTAGCCAGTAACTCCTTCGTTATGGATGTTCACTTTCTAATGTACCAGGTGGTACAATCCTGCCGCCTTGAAGCGAGAATGACTCTCACCTGCGATGTGTCCTCGCTCACAAGCGCCGAATCACGGGCATTGTACCCGTACCAATAGATATAAAATAAAGCGTAACGGATTAGCTCTTGCCGCCAGTTTCGGCGGGAGCATTGTCACCGGCTGCCAATGGCGTATCGGCACCAGCGCGTTATTTTTTCAGGAGAGTTTTTGTTATGGCAGAAAATTCCGCTCGTCCCTGTAAAGGGCTGAGTATCTGGTCTGTATTGTTCGGGCTGGTCCTTCTGGCTGTCGGTCTGTTCTTCGCGATCGGTGGCGGCAAGTTGGTCGCTTTGGGCGGCAGTTGGTACTTCCTCATTTCCGGTATTGTGATGTTGCTGTCGGCGATTCAGTTCTTCCGTCGCAAATCCTCTGCCGTCACCCTGTTTATTCTGGTCTTCGTTGGCACCCTGATTTGGGCGCTGTTCGACGCAGGCTTCCATTTCTGGCAGTTGGTTTCTCGTCTGATGGTCCCAGCGGGCCTGATGCTGCTGGCGTTCCTGACATGGCCTGCACTGCGTAAGCGTGAAGGCAAAAGCTCACTGGCGAAAGTGTCTTACGTGCTGTCTGCGGTCATCGCTGTGGGTATGGTGGCGACTTTCGTTCAGATGTTCCAGCCGCATCCAACCGTTGCGTTTGAAGGCAAACAACTGCCGCTGATTCCGGTAGACAAGTCTAAGCCACAGCAGGACTGGAGCAGCTATGGCCGTACGCCAGAAGGCGACCGTTTTGCGGCAATCGACCAGATTACCCGTGATAACGTTAAAGACCTGCAGGTTGCATGGACCTTCCACACGGGCGATACGCCAATCAGCCCAACCGGTAACGGCGCAGAAGATCAGGAAACGCCACTGCAAGTGGGTAACACACTGTATCTTTGCACCCCACACAACAACGTGATTGCGGTTGCAGCTGATACCGGTAAGCAGATCTGGAAGCGTGAAATCAACGCGCAAGCCGAAGTGTGGAACCGTTGCCGTGGTCTGGCGTATTTCGATGCGACCAAACCTGTGCAGCAGCCCTCTCAGCCGGGTTCAACACCGGTTCCTGCGCCGGCACTGGCGGCAGGTGATACCTGTCAGCGTCGTATTCTGATGAACACCATTGATGCGCGTCTGATTGCTATCAACGCTGACAACGGTGAATTCTGTGAAGACTTCGGTGACCACGGTGTGGTTGACCTGAAAAAAGGTCTGGGCGCTGCGCCAGATCCACAATATCAGCTGACCTCTGCGCCACAATTAGCCGGTACCACCGTTGTGGTGGGTGGCCGTGTAGCGGATAACGTACAGACGGATATGCCTGGCGGCGTACTGCGCGGCTTTGATGTGATCACCGGTCAGATGCGTTGGGCGTTTGACCCAGGTAATGTTGATCCAAATGCCGTTCTGATGCCGGGCAAAGACTACACCCGTAGTACCCCGAACTCATGGGCTCCGATGTCTTACGACCCAGCCATGAACACCGTGTTCCTGCCGATGGGTAGCTCATCTGTTGACCTGTATGGTGCAGATCGTACCAAGCTGGATCACACCTATGGCGCGTCTATCCTTGCGCTGGATGCCACCACCGGTAAGCAGAAGTGGGTTTATCAGACCGTGCATAACGATCTGTGGGACTTTGACCTGCCAATGCAGCCGAGCCTGGTCGACTTCCCGATGAAGGATGGTACGACCAAGCCTGCTGTAGTTATCGGTGCGAAAACCGGCATGATTTGGGTGTTGGATCGCCTGACCGGCAAGCCTTTAACGAAAGTTGAAGAGCAGCCAATGCCGCAGGGTCATATCCCGAACGAGCAGTACACCAAAACTCAGCCGCACTCAGTGGAAATGCCAAACATTGGCAACCAGAAGCTGACCGAGTCTGATATGTGGGGTGCAACACCGTTTGACCAGTTAGTCTGCCGTATTGCCTTCAAAGGCATGCGTTACGATGGCCTGTTCACCGTACCCGATACAGATAAGTCTCTCAGCTTCCCAGGTTCTCTGGGTGGGATGAACTGGGGCAGCATCTCGTTTGACCCGAACAACCAGTACATGTTCGTCAACGACATGCGTCTGGGCTTGTGGGTGCAGATGATTCCTCAGGACACCACTAAATCGGCTGCCAGCAACGGTGGTGAAGCCATCAACACCGGTATGGGTGCGGTTCCGCTGAAAGGTACGCCGTATGCGGTGAACAAAAACCGCTTCATGTCACCGCTGGGCATTCCGTGCCAGGCGCCACCGTTCGGAACCTTGTCTGCTATCGACATGAAAACCCGCCAGATTGTTTGGCAGGTGCCAGTGGGTACGGTGCAGGATACCGGTCCATTTGGTATCAAGATGCATGCACAGATGCCAATCGGTATGCCTACGCTGGGCGGTACTTTAGCGACTCAGGGCGGCCTGGTGTTCATCGCCGGTACGCAGGATTACTATCTGCGCGCCTTTGATAGCTCAACCGGTAAAGAAGTGTGGAAAGCACGTCTGCCAGTGGGCAGCCAGGGCGGTCCGATCAGCTATGTTTCACCGAAAAATGGTAAACAGTACATCCTGATCTCTGCAGGTGGTGCTCGCCAGTCACCAGACCGTGGTGATTACGTGATTGCTTACGCGTTGCCAGACAGCAAGTAAGTTGCCTTAAATATGAGAAAGGCCGACATCATGATGTCGGCCTTTTTTTATAACCATCCGTGGCGCACACATTCCCTTAAGGTACCTTATTTACTGCTGCTTGGAGGGGCGACGGCTTTTTTGACCTCCTTTTCTTCCAGCTTCCCTGGCTCTCTCAGGATCGTTTCTGAAATTGCCCCCACTGACTTTGCCGCCAGCACTGCCGGCTTCCCTGGCACGCTCTGGGTCCTCTGCAAAGTTCCCAGCACCGCCTCGTTGCTTCTTTTGTGTCATAGCAGAGACCTCATCTAAGGGTGTTTTCTTCGACGTGGACTAGCTAGCCACTTAATGATTATAGTCAGTAAGTTACAGCCTGCTTTGGGAGATCTCTGAGATTACTGGCCGTCACGCCACAGCGCCTCCAGCTCAGGAGAAGCCAGCGTTTCCGGAATCAAAATCACGACTGATCCCGCTTCCTGATGTGTGGCATAGGTGATTTGAATACGGAAATAGCGTTGATCGCCACGTCCAAGATTAGCTGCCTGATCTTCAGGCTCACCCAGCGGCAGTGCCTGCTCCAGCACGTTGCAGACGCGCTGTTTTTGCGGTTCGGGCAGCTGCCCCAAAGCAATGCGTCGTTCTCCGCGTAAACGAGGGATAAAGGCGATACCGCCCTCGCGTGCCAGCTCAATGACGGCGTCATCACTCAGATGAATGTTCACGTTACGCCTACCTGTTGCCATGCGGATTGAATCGCTTCCGCTACCGAACGGTTAAAGCGTTTGCCGCCATGCTCAATGGTAAAGCGAGCGAAGGTGCTGAAGTCAGCATCCTGCGGCAGTGCTTTATCGCACAAGGTGTCATACCAGGCTTGGCCCGCAAGCTCCCATGCAAAGCCCCCCAGCGCACTGGCGGCAAGATAAAACGCCCGGTTGGGAATGCCTGAATTGAGATGCACACCGCCATTGTCATCGCGTGTTTCAATGTAGTGCGCCATATCGGCAGGTTGGGGATCTTTGCCGAGTTGTGGATCGTCATAGGCGGTGCCAGGCGCGGACATCGAACGTAGACCGCGGCCATGAATGCCTTTTGCCAGCAATCCTTCACCAATGATCCAGTCAGCCTGATCGGCGCTCTGTTTAAGATGAAACTGTTTAACCAGTGAACCGAACACATCGGACATCGATTCATTCAGCGCACCAGACTGCTGGAAATAGACCAACCCCGCCTCGGTTTCCGTCACCCCGTGCGTCAGTTCGTGCGCCACCACATCTAAGGCGATGGTGAAGCGGTTGAATATCACACCGTCGCCATCGCCAAACACCATCTGTTGGCCGTTCCAGAAGGCGTTCTGATATGCCTTGCCATAGTGTACGGTGCCGTCCAGTTTCAGCCCTTTGTTATCCAGAGAATTGCGCTTGAAGGTTTGCCAGTAGAAGTCGTAGGTGATGCCAAGATAGTTCCAGGCTTCTTCAGCCGCCACATCGCCATTGGTGGGTTGCCCTTCATCACGAATCAGTGTGCCGGGCAAGTTTTGTGTATTTTCGGCATCATAAATGGCACGTAGCACTGTGCCCGGTGGCGAAGTCGCAACGCCGATATTAGGACGATTGTGCTCAGCCATCAGTTGTTGAACATGGGTGAGGGTGCGGCGAGCGGAATCTTGAGGTGCACCTGAACAGTGGTCAATGATATTGCGTAGCATGTACGGAGGAATAACGCTGTAAGGCATAGTAACTCCTGGCCGTGAGTGAACATGCCAGAAGTATAGTTTTTCAGCTAGGTACGTGCTTTACGACTGCGTGATTTGAGGGGTTCGAGAGTGGTCACCTGGCTTTCCACCCAGCCATCATCCAGACGTGTGCGCAGCAAATCGCCTTTGTGCAGTTGCCTGGTCTTCTTCACCAGTTGGCCTTGGGTATCGGTGGTGACACTGAAGCCACGAGCCAACGTCGCCAAGGGACTGACGCCTTCCAGCTGTGCCGCCAGCGTACCAAAGCGCTGACGATTGTGGTTGAGCTGTTTTTCCATACCCTGCTGTAAGCGATATTGCCACTGCTGCATTTGCTGTTGTGCACGATGAATACGGCCCTGTGGCTGTTGCGTGTTGAGACGGTGGAGCAGGCGATCCTGTTGGCGACTGGCTAAACGCAGCCGTTGATCCATCGCTTCACCGAGGCGGCGTTGCAGCTGGAACAGCGTGGTTTGCTGACGTGCCAGGCGTAACTGAGGATGTTGCTGCTGTAAGCGGTGATGAATGCGTGTGAAGCGGCACTGCTGCTCAGCCAGATAGAAATCCATCGCCATTTCCATCCGCTGCTGCTGGGACTGCAAACGACGCAGCAGTTCTTGCTGATTACGGCTCACCAGCTCTGCCGCAGCGGAAGGGGTTGGCGCCCGCAGGTCAGCCACAAAGTCGGCGATGGTGATGTCGGTTTCGTGTCCGACCGCGCTGACAATCGGTAAACGGCTGGCAAAGATCGCCCGCGCGACGCGTTCGTCGTTAAAACTCCACAGATCCTCTAATGATCCACCGCCACGGCCGACAATCAACACATCACACTCATCGCGCAGGTTGGCTAGCTCGATGGCGCGCACAATCGCTGCGGGCGCATCCACACCTTGTACCGGAGTGGGGTAGATCACTACGGGCAATGAGGGATCGCGCCGATGCAGAACACGCAGTACATCATGCAGCGCCGCGCCGGTGGCGGAGGTAATCACGCCAACCTGACGAGCGGGCTCGGGCAACGGCTGCTTGAACTGTTGATCAAACAAGCCTTCTGCTGCCAGGCGCGCTTTCATCTGCTCGAACTGTTGTTGCAGCAGGCCTTCACCCGCAGGGTGCATGCTTTCGATAATCAGTTGATAATCGCCACGCGGCTCGTACAACGTGATGCTGGCGCGCACCAAAACCTGCTGACCGTGTTGCGGACGGAAAGTGACCCGACGATTGCTGTTGCGGAACATCGCACAACGCACTTGTGCACCATCATCTTTCAGTGTGAAGTACCAGTGACCGGATGAGGGCTGGCTAAAATTTGAAATTTCCGCACTGAGCCACACCAGGCCCATCTCATTTTCCAGCAGTTGACGCACTGTGGTATTGAGGCGACTGACAGTAAAAATATTGGCGGTTGGCGGTAGCGACATGTGATGTAGATCAAATTTTAAATCAGAGGGTTAATTAACCAATACTACATGCCTGACCAGGAGGATCAAGACTTTTTCTGAAAAAACACTGGAGGCAACCGATTTCGGCCTGTATAATGCCGCGGCAATATTTTATCTGTTTTAATCGCCCCCAGGTGGAGATATTGCTATGTTAAGAATCACTAAAGAAGCCCTCACTTTTGACGACGTTCTGCTCGTTCCAGCTCACTCCACTGTCTTACCGAACACCGCTGATCTCAGCACCCAACTGACGAAAAACATCCGTCTGAACATCCCTATGCTGTCTGCTGCAATGGACACCGTGACCGAAGCCGGTCTGGCAATTGCACTGGCACAAGAAGGTGGTCTGGGCTTTATCCACAAAAATATGTCGATTGAGCGCCAGGCGGATGAAGTTCGCAAAGTTAAAAAACACGAAAGTGGCGTAGTGACCGATCCGCAAACTGTACTGCCAACCACCACGCTGGCGGCAGTACAAGAGTTGACTGAGCGTAACGGTTTCGCCGGTTACCCGGTGGTCAACACCGACAACGAACTGGTTGGTATCATTACCGGTCGTGACGTGCGTTTCGTCACCGATTTGAACCAACCTGTTTCTGCGGTGATGACCCCGAAAGAGCGTCTGGTCACGGTGAAAGAGGGTGAAGCACGCGACATCGTACTGCAGAAAATGCACGAAAAACGTGTTGAGAAAGCGCTGGTTGTTGATGACAGCTTCCACCTGCTGGGCATGATCACCGTTAAAGATTTCCAGAAAGCAGAACGTAAACCTAATGCGTGTAAAGATGCAGAAGGTCGTCTGCGCGTAGGCGCTGCGGTGGGTGCCGGTGCGGGCAACGAAGAGCGTGTTGATGCGCTGGTCGCTGCCGGTGTTGACGTGCTGCTGATTGACTCTTCACACGGCCACTCTGAAGGCGTATTGCAGCGTATCCGTGAAACCCGTGCGAAATATCCAAATCTGGAAATTATCGGCGGTAACGTGGCGACCGGTGCAGGTGCACTGGCGTTGGCGAAAGCCGGTGTTAGCGCGGTGAAAGTGGGTATCGGCCCAGGTTCAATTTGTACCACGCGTATTGTTACTGGTGTCGGTGTACCACAGATCACTGCGGTTTCAGATGCGGTTGAAGCACTGGAAGGCACTGGCATCCCGGTTATCGCTGATGGCGGTATTCGTTTCTCCGGTGATATCGCGAAAGCGATTGCTGCGGGCGCGGCGGCTGTGATGGTGGGTTCTATGCTGGCGGGTACTGAAGAGTCTCCTGGCGAAATCGAACTCTATCAAGGCCGTTCATTCAAATCCTACCGTGGTATGGGTTCACTGGGCGCGATGTCTAAAGGTTCATCTGACCGCTACTTCCAGACCGACAACGCTGCTGACAAACTGGTACCTGAAGGTATCGAAGGTCGCGTAGCCTATAAAGGCCGTCTGAAAGAGATCGTGCACCAGCAAATGGGTGGCCTGCGTTCATGCATGGGCCTGACCGGTTGCCCAACCATTGACGACCTGCGTACCAAGGCTGAGTTCGTGCGCATCAGTGGCGCAGGCATCAATGAAAGCCACGTGCATGATGTGACCATCACCAAAGAGTCACCGAACTACCGCATGGGTTCATAATCCCGTAAGATTCAACGCCCGGCACCTGCCGGGCGCTTTTATTATTAAGTCCATCCCAATGGAAACGCCTCAATGACGACTGAAAATATTCATAAACATCGCATTTTGATCCTCGATTTTGGTTCTCAGTATACGCAGCTGGTTGCGCGCCGCGTGCGTGAGCTGGGCGTCTACTGTGAACTCTGGGCGTGGGATGTCACCGAAGAGCAAATTCGTAGCTTCAATCCTAACGGCATCATCCTGTCAGGTGGCCCGGAAAGCACCACTGAGTTGAACAGCCCACGTGCGCCAGAATACG
Source organism: Pantoea sp. CFCC18177 (assembly GCF_059412425.1). Classification (NCBI taxonomy): domain Bacteria; kingdom Pseudomonadati; phylum Pseudomonadota; class Gammaproteobacteria; order Enterobacterales; family Erwiniaceae; genus Pantoea; species Pantoea sp. CFCC18177. The sequence goes on along the minus strand of NZ_JBNBPL010000002.1, from coordinate 300,293 downwards.
TGTTCAACGCTGGCGTGCCGGTTCTGGGTGTGTGCTACGGTATGCAGACCATGGCGATGCAGCTGGGCGGCAAAGTTGAAGGTTCTAACGAGCGTGAGTTTGGCTATGCGCAGGTCGAAGTGCTGACCCAGAGCGCGCTGGTGCGTGACATCGAAGATGCCATCAGTGCCGCCGGTAAACCGCTGCTGGATGTGTGGATGAGCCACGGTGACAAAGTCACTGCCATCCCAGCCGGCTTTGAAACCGTCGCCAGCACCGAGACTTGTCCGTTTGCCATCATGGCGAACGAAGAGAAGAAATTCTACGGCGTGCAGTTCCACCCCGAAGTGACGCACACCCGTCAGGGTCTGCGCATGCTGGAGCGTTTCGTCCGCGATATCTGCGGCTGTGAAGCACTGTGGACCCCAGCCAAGATCATCGAAGATGCGGTAGAGCGTATTCGTGAGCAGGTCGGCGAAGATAAAGTGATCCTCGGCCTGTCTGGTGGTGTGGATTCTTCTGTGACCGCAATGCTGCTGCACCGTGCCATCGGTGAGCGCCTGACTTGTGTGTTCGTGGACAACGGCCTGCTGCGTTTGAATGAAGCCGAGCAGGTGATGGACATGTTTGGTGACCACTTCGGTCTGAACATCGTGCACGTTGCCGCAGAAAACCGTTTCCTCGACGCACTGGCGGGTGAGAACGATCCAGAAGCCAAGCGTAAGATCATTGGGCGTGTGTTCGTTGAAGTGTTCGACGAAGAAGCACTGAAACTGACTGATGTGAAATGGCTGGCGCAGGGCACCATCTATCCGGACGTGATCGAGTCTGCGGCTTCTGCCACCGGTAAAGCGCACGTGATCAAATCGCACCACAACGTGGGCGGTCTGCCGAAAGAGATGAAGATGGGTCTGGTTGAGCCGCTGAAAGAGCTGTTCAAAGATGAAGTGCGCAAGATCGGTCTGGAACTCGGCTTGCCGTACGCGATGCTGTATCGCCATCCGTTCCCAGGTCCAGGCCTCGGCGTACGTGTGCTGGGCGAAGTGAAGAAAGAGTACTGCGATCTACTGCGCCGTGCAGATGCGATCTTCATCGAAGAGCTGCATAAAGCCGACCTGTACAACAAAGTGAGCCAGGCCTTCACCGTGTTCCTGCCAGTACGCTCTGTTGGTGTGATGGGCGATGGTCGTAAATATGATTGGGTGGTATCACTGCGTGCAGTTGAAACCATCGACTTCATGACTGCGCACTGGGCGCACCTGCCGTACGATTTCCTCGGCCGCGTTTCCAACCGCATCATCAACGAAGTGAACGGCATTTCCCGCGTGGTTTATGATATTTCAGGTAAACCACCAGCGACTATTGAGTGGGAGTGATTCCCCTTATTTGAACCGTCCATCAAGCCCGCTTAACAGCGGGCTTTTTCTTTAGAGGTGAGGGATCAACCTAACGCCTGCCGCACGAGTAATCTCAGTGAGTGTAGAGATCGTAGGATTGCCCTTTTCGGAGAGTGTCTTATACAACTGCTGGCGTGATAGACCTGATTTACGGGAGATTTCGCCTATACCCCCTCGGGCTTCAACAACTCGGCGCAGGGCGATCAGAAAGGCTGCAATGCCGCCATCTTCGTAGATATCTTCCAAAGCGGTTTGCAGGTAGATTTCAGCGTAATCAGGGTTTTCTCGCAGCTCCGCTACCATCGCATCGTCGTGACTGACTGTTTTTTTCTTAGGTGCAGATTGATTGATGATAGTCATGCTGTTACCTCGTTTGATATTCACGCCAGAATTTGACTGCTTTCGCTAAATCGCGAGACTGTGACGATTTATCCCCACCAATGAGTAACAAAATTATGTTATCGCCATCGAGTGCGTAATAGACACGATAGCCCGGGCCATAATCGATTTTGAATTCCCAAACGCCATCTCTTTCAAATCTGTAGTCGCCAAAATTTCCGCTTTCAGCCCGATCCACTCGAGTATCAATCTTTGCTGCGGCGCGAGGATCCTTTTTCCTCAATTTGGTTATCCATTCGGTGTAGGGAACATCGCCATCAGCATCCTGATAACGTTGAGTGGTGTATAGCATAGCGTCCTGGCAAGCATTCAATCCAGTAAAAACTGTCTTTTATAAGCGACGAGAAGGCAAGGTAAGTGTAGGGGAAGTGCGCACAAATGCGAGCCACACACCAATCTACCGGGGCAACATGCACCAGTTTTTCATAACAAATTGCTCTATCGCATAGTTGGTGAATACAAACTCACTTCTCTCAATGCATGATGGCCGATGAATTGTTACTCATCAGGATGCCGTCGATGCTGCCACTGAAAGCCTTTTTACTCTCCTTTCTGTGCATTGTGCTGCTCTCTTTGGCAGCCAGTCTTGCGCAGGCCACGCGTACCGGCGAATTGACTACCGAACGTGGTGGTTGGGCCACTGCAAGACGAGATTCTGCCGGGTTAGCGCCGGACCCGCACCAATATGCCAATCTGGCTATTGTGCAGGTCTATGCCGCGCCCACCTATGGCTGGAAGGGCGCAGTTGCCGTACATCCGTGGATTATTTTTAAACGTGCCGGAGAAACGGCATACAGCCGCTATGAAGTGATCAGTTGGGGCAGTGATAATAAGGTACGGCGCAACTCAAACTTGCCCGACGGTTACTGGTATGGCGCGAAACCACGGTTGCTGGTGGAGCATCGCGGCAAAGCGGCAGAGGCGATGATTCCGCAGATCGAAGCGGCGATAAAATCGTATCCGTGGCCGCACACCTATCACGCATGGCCGGGGCCGAACAGCAACACCTTTATGGCGCACATTGGTCGTGAAGTACCGTCGTTGCAACTAGATCTGCCCGCTAACGCGATTGGTAAAGATTACCGCTCGTTGCTGCATCCGATTGGTTTACCGCCGTCCGGGCGTGGTGTGCAGGTTTCCCTGTTGGGTGTGCTTGGCGTTACCGTGGGGGCAGAAGAGGGGCTGGAGGTGAATGTATTGGGGCTGAATCTGGGGCTCGACTTCACGCCGTTTAAGCTGCGTTTGCCCTTTATCGGCGGGATAGGGCAGGACAATTTGCAGAAAGAGAATCCGTGATTGTTAAGGTCGCGCAATAAATTGCACCGCTACGTTAGAGCGCATTGCACTGTAGCGGCGCGATTTATCGCGCAATCAATACTCAGCACACGCCGAAATCACCGTCTTCGTGATACAACGCCACGGTATCCGCTCTGAGTTCAATTTCACGCTTGATGTGATCATCAATGCGGGCGCACCAAAGCAATTCCCCTTCAACGCGCGTGACCTGCATTTTTGGGCCACCGGTTTTCGACTGCACAATATCACCTACATTAAACATGCTGTATCTCCGTCAGGTCAGTGTTAGCGCTAAGTGTATATGCGCATGTGATAAGGAGCGCCTGATTTTGTGCGCTGCTTTTTTTAACCCCCCAAGTAATAAATGAATGGTATCACTTAACTGCTGGTCATTTATTGTCACTCAGTGTGATTACTTGGTTGTCATTTGACAACCTTGGCTGGTATATTCGTTTTATATTTTGGATCGGCGGAGTATTAAAAATGGAATTTGAATTTACCCTTCGTTTTCAGTTGAGTGATGCCATTTCTTGCGATGAAGCGCTGGAACGTCTCGGCGCTGCGGGATGCACTGATGCGCTGGTAGGGGCTGGCGTTGCTGGGAAGTTGAGTATGGTATTTACGCGGGAAGCGACCGATGCGCAGCAAGCCATTCGTAGCGCGCTGGATGATGTTATTGCGGCACTGCCCGATGCTGAGCTGATTGAAGCGGCGCCAGACTTAGTGGGGCTGACAGATATTGCCGAGTTGATTGGTGTATCGCGCCAGAATATGCGTAAGCTAATGCTGGCGCATAGCCCGCAGTTTCCACGCCCGATTCATGATGGGAAAACCGCGCTCTGGCATTTTGTTGACGTTGTGGAATGGTTAAATCAACGAGGTTCGGCAAGGGTGGCCCCGGGAGTGAGCGAACTGGCTCGCGCAACGTTACAGCTCAACATGCAGCAGGCACTGCAACGTTACGCGCACTGTCTCTAGCTTAATGATGCAGCAAAAACACCGTCGCCAAACCGAGGAAAATAAAGAACCCACCGGTATCGGTGATCGCGGTGATCAACACGCTGGAGCCCACGGCCGGATCGCGTTTCATCTTGGTCATGATCAACGGAATCAGTACGCCCATTAAAGCCGCGAGCAACAAATTCAGCACCATTGCCAGCATCATCACGCCGCCAAGCGGCAGGTTGTCGTACATCAACCAGGTGATGCTGCCCATAATCCCGCCCCAGAACAGACCGTTAATCAACGCGACACCGAGTTCACGCACCACCAGGAATGAGAAGTTACCTGGCTCAACCTGATGCAATGCCAATGCGCGCACAATCATGGTGATGGTCTGGTTGCCGGTGTTACCGCCAATCCCGGCCACAATCGGCATCAACGCTGCCAGCGCCACCAGTTGGGAGATGGTTTCTTCAAACAGGCCGATCACCCGTGAAGCGATAAACGCCGTACACAAGTTGATGGCGAGCCAGGCCCAGCGTTTACCCACGGCTTTGCGCACTGGAGCAAACACGTCTTCACCCTGGCTGATACCCCCCATTTTACGGATATTGCTTTCGTTCTCTTCGTTGACCAGGTCGATGACATCTTCCACGGTAATACGACCAATCAACTTGCCTTTCGCATCCGTCACGGCAGCCGAAATCAGGTTATAACGTTCGAAGGCACTGGCCGCCTCTTCCGCATTGTCGTTGAGCTGAAAAGTGGTGGGGCGGGCGTTCATCACGTCTGCGACCAGGGTTTTCGGCTTATTGAGCAAAATATCGGTCAGCGATAACTCACCCAGCAGCTGGTTCTCTTCATTGGTGATGAAAATTTTATCCGTGCCATCCGGCATGCTTTTACGCTTGCGCAGAAAACGCTGCACCGTGGCGAGCGTCACATCTGAACGGACGGTCAGGATGTTGAAATCCATCACCTGGCCCACGCGGTCACGATCTAACTCGATGACCTCCAGCAGGCGTGCTCGCAGGCTGGGTTCCAGCGTGGTCAGCAGGCGTCCAGTCAGGTCTCGCGGCAGATAGCGCGCCAGATATACCTGATCGTCGATGTCCAGCGGCTCTATAGCGTGCAGAATCTCGCGATCAGTCATACCTTCGGTCAAACTGGCCCAGACGGTTTCCGATGCTTCAACCAACACGCGGCCTCGTTGCTCGGAGGGCACCAGACGCCACAATGCCAGACGTTCTTGCTCGGGTAACGCCTCAAGAATATCCGCCAAGTCAGCGGCATGCAGATGTTGAAGCTCATCTTCCAACTGCTGACGCCAGTCGGTGATCTCGCGCAGTTCCGCTGCGTTGAGATCGACAGATTTATCCAGTAACACGTCGACTAAGTCGTGCTCACTGAGTAACAGGTGAAGAATGCGTTGGCGGGTTTCGGTTAATTGTTGTGCATACGGTGCAGACATAGCGCGTCCCTTGTGTCTGTAAAGTCAGGTCAAAGTGTAGCGCGTTGCGGGTTATCAGGGCGAGTTAAGCAGCATTGTCATATCCGGACAATGTGGACGAGCAACGATGACCCGCAAATTCTCTAGCGCGAATCGCTGATGCTCAGTGTAGGGACCGGCTCAGGTAAGGCTTTTTTTTGCTGATGATGCTCAATGGCACCAGGGATGATGAAAATCAGACGGCCAACCAAAATAAAGAAACTGATCAGCAAAATAATGCGAGTCATGGTGCCGGTTTTAGGACGTCTTCGTGCAGGGAAAGCGCTGTTCACGCGGGGTGGTTCCTGTAGATACCCAGTTGGGCGATGGCAACATTTAGTCACAGTTAGATCTTCAGGTCAATCGCTGTGTGAAAAATGAGCAGGAATGGTTAAGGGTAAATTGATCAAAACCAGATTAGGCCGCGGGTGGCGGCCTTATTTTTTAATAGCTGGCTTTCTGTGCCAGCAGCGTGGCAAAGCGGTACTTAATGCGATTGCCGTTTTCGTCGCGGCGATGCAACTCGCCCACATCCTCGTTGTACTTCACGATATGCCAGTTACGGTAATAATGGCTCAGCTCACCGGATTTAAAGGTGAACGGAAAATTCTGCGAGTTCGGGTAATCTTCCGTGCTCATCGCTGCCACAATCAGGTTGTAGCCGTATTTCACCGTGCTGGCCTGCATATCGGCAATCAGCCGCGGAATGGTCTCCGGCTGCAGGAACATCATCACCACGGTCGACAGCACAAACTGATAGCCGCCGTTGAAACGAACCTGATTGAGATCGCACAGTTCAGTGCGAATGTTCTGCAGATTCTCTTCCTGGATAATGCCATTCAGCCGCTCAAGGCTTTGGGGATTGCTGTCCCAGGCCGTCACGTCAAAGCCATGTTGATTGAGGAACAGGCTATTACGGCCCTGGCCGCAGCCTAAATCCAACGCCTTACCCACTTCCAGTTTTGGCAGTGCGGCCAGCACTTCGGAGTGGGTGGGCGTCAGGCCATATTTTTCCGCATAAAAGTTTTCGGGACGGTTTGTCATAGTGATACAGCGGGCCAGCAGCCCGCGTTACTCCTCTTCCAGCGTCAGTTTCCAGCCAGCCACATCATTCCAGTAAGCCTGTTCGCGCTCCAGATCCAGCTGCACCAAGGTATTCTGGCTCAGATAACCATTGGGGAATTTCAGCGTCCAGTTACCGTCATCCGTGGTCAGCTTCAGCGAATCAGGTTTGGTGGTGGCCTGGCGCTGATTATTCAGCAAGGTGCCCAGGCGCAGCAGGAACACCATCGGTAGAAACTGTTTCTTTTTAAACAAGGTGAAACGTGGCATCTCATCCTGCTTCACCGCTTTACGATGGTAGCGTACCAGCGTGGCCAGCAGCATCTGTTGATCCTGATTAAAACCAGGCATGTTAGAGTTTTGCAGGATGTAAGCTGAATGGCGCTGCATGCCACTGTGATTGATGGTCAACCCCACTTCATGCAGCAGCGCAGCCCATTTCAACAGGGCGGAAAGCTGTGGATTGGCTTGTTTCGGGTTCTGATCCAGCCACTGCAGGTAGAGCTGCTCGGTGGTTTCCAGTACCCGACGCGCCTGATCGCTATCAATGGCGTAATGATTGGCCAGACTCTGCGCGGTGCGGCTTCGAATATCCTGATGGCGGAAACGGCCCTCCATCTCATACAGCACGCCTTCACGCAGTGCGCCATCCGACAGGCGCAACTCGCGGATCGCCAGCGCATCAAACACACCGCAAAGAATTGCCAGGCCCGGCACAAACACGGCTTTACGCTCTTCCGACAAGCCCGGCAGGCTCAGCGCATTGAAAGACTTATGCTTCAACACCTCGGTGACCAGCATCTCCAGCGTTTCTGGGGTGATCAGTTTTTCTTTCTCGCCCATCGCCAGCAGTACTTCACAGGCCGCTTTGATCGAACCCGACGCGCCCAGGGCGTATTGCCAACCATGCAAACGATACTGCCAGGCCATGGTTTCCAGCTTCTGCGCCGCCGACAAACGTGCACGGCGGAAGTGTTCTGGCGAGATTTCCCCTTTCGGGAAATAGAGATTGGCAAAGCTGACGCAGCCCATGCGGCGGCTTTCCACCAGTTGCGGCTCGAAATCTTCACCGATCACCAACTCCGTCGAGCCACCACCGATGTCGATAACCAGTTTGCGGCCTTTTTCCGGCTGAGTATGTTCCACGCCCATGAAGATTAAACGCGCTTCTTCATTGCCGGATATCACCTCAATCGGGTAGGGGATCACTTCGGCAGCACGCTGCAGGAACTCTTCCGCATTGGTAGCAATACGCAGCGTGTGCGTGCCGACAATGGTCACGTTCGCCGCACTGAACCCTTGCAGCCGCTCAGCAAACAGTGCAAGGCAGCTCAGGCCGCGCTCCATCGCCTCATCACTCAGGCGATTTTGCGCATCCAACCCATCGGCCAGATGCACGCGCTGTTTCAGACGCCCCAACACCTGCATCGCGCCATCCACCACACGGGCGATCACCATATGGAAACTGTTTGACCCGAGGTCGATGGCCGCAAATTCCTGCGGTTTTGGCGTACTTTTATGGGAAATTGGCATAGGCGTTATTCGGGTTGTTCCAGTTTCTTGATGTAATCATAAATGGCCAGCTGCGACCGCACCTTCTTGCGATTGCCGCGCGGAACATAACGGTTACTCAGTTCTTTGTCCACGATGCGGGCTTTCACCGTATCACTCAACAGAATGGCGATAATATCCAGAATGCGCTGCTTCACCCGCGGATCGAGAATCGCCACGGCCACCTCAATACGGTGATCGATATTACGTGTCATCCAGTCTGCGGAAGAGAGGTAGACTTTTTTCTCGCCGCCACTCTCAAAAATATAGACGCGGTCGTGCTCCAGATAACGGTCAACGATGCTGGTGATGCGAATATTTTCGCTGATGCCTGGTAAATCAGGGATCAGAGAGCACATGCCGCGCACCAGCAGATTAATTTTCACGCCTGCTGCGGAAGCCGCATACAGCCGATCAACCAGGCCGTTATCCACCAGGTTATTGATTTTAAGCGTAATGCCAGCCGGTTTCTTCTGCTGGGCGTTGGCAATCTCGGCATCAATCAACTTATACAACATGTCGCGCGAGTTTTGCGGCGATACCAGCAGATGTTCGAACGTCACCGGGCGATACGGGTTTTCAATAAAGTTAAACACGCGGCGCACTTCGTTGGTGATACGCGCATCGGCGGTCAGCAATGAATAGTCAGTATAAATGCGTGCGGTTTTTTCGTTGAAGTTACCGGTGCCGATATGCGCATAACGCACGATTTCATCGCCTTCGCGACGTGAAATCAGGAACAGCTTGGCGTGAATTTTCAGACCTGGCGCGGAGAAGATCACGTGCACGCCCGCTTCCGTCAGGCGTTTTGCCCAGCGGATGTTGGCTTCTTCATCGAAGCGCGCCTGCAACTCCACCACCACGGTGACTTTTTTACCGTTATAGGCGGCGTGAATCATCGCATCCATGATGCGCGAGTTTTTGGCCACGCGATAAATATTGATCTTAATTGCCAGCACGCTTGGGTCGAACGATGCCTGACGCAGCAGTTCCAGTACGTGCTCAAAGGTGTGATACGGATAATAGAGCAGCACATCGCGATTGCGGATGGCGTCAAAACCGTTGCGGAAGCCGTCAAAGCCGATGTGGCGAATCTGCGGCAGCGCGCGGTTTTCAAGGTTGGCTTTGCCGACGTTCGGGAAACCGATAAAGTCTTTAAAGTTGTGATAGCGGCCGCCCGGCACGATAGAGTCGTAATTGGAAATCGACAGCTTGTGGCGCAGCATTTCTACCATCGCATCTGGCATATCTCGCTGATAAACAAAACGGACCGGCTCAGCATTCAGACGCTGCTTAAGGCTGGATGACATCAATTCCAGCAGGCTCGATTCCATTTCGGTGACCAGATCGTATTCGGCGTCACGCGTCATTTTCATCGAATAGGCATTCAGCGCATCGTAATCGAAGAAGCCTTTGAAAATTTCGTCCAGGCAATAGCGCAAAATGTTATCGAGAAGAATCATCGGCTTACGACGACGCGGTGATTCAGCAGGCAGATTAATAAAACGCGGCACCTTATCGGACGGAATCTCCAGCAGCGCATAACGAATATCGTCACCGCGAATAATTTCGACCGCCAGATAGGTGTAGTCGTCCTTAAGGAATTCAATCAGGTCGGTGTCGTGATTGATCAGAATCGGCGTAACGTGCTGGCGTAATTGATGTTTGAAGTAATAGCGCAGCCACTCTTGCTGATTCGGCGACAGTTGACGCTCGTTAATCAGGAAGATCTGATTACGCGCCATCTCCAGCAGCAGGTCGTTGTACAGTGCATCGAATTCCTGATCCGATTTCTGCACCCGCAGCTGAATTTTTTTCAATATATGGCGTAACGTCGTCGGCGTACCTTGCTCTTCACCAATCAGAATGCGACGTTTCAGATCGGCGAAGCGCACTTTGTAGAATTCTTCGAGATTGTTGGAATAGATACCCAGGAAGCGCATACGCTCAATCAGCGGGTTGGTTTTGTCCGCCGCTTCCTGCAAAACACGTTCGTTGAAGCTTAACCAGCTTAGTTCTTTTTCTATATACAGCTTTTCCTGACCCATTCTGACTCCGTGATGCTGTTGCTGGACGGATTGTCCGGCGGGATAATCGTAAAAATGCGCTCCCGCTCAGTGTCCGTCACCATTATGGCGAGAGTATGGCAAGCTTGTCCAACGCCAAAGGTTGTCTTATCAATCAGCTACGGGCAACATAGCGACGTGTCTTCACCTGTAACCTGGCCTGCATGAGCATAAACCGAATTCCTGTCCACTTTAGCGACCGCCGTCGACGCGCCACCGATCACGTTGTTCGTCGTGTGGTGACCGCGTGTGGCGTAGGCATTTTGCTACTGATGCTACTGCTTTTCTTCTGGTTGATCTGGGTGGTGCTACCGCTTTTTAGCGCGCCTGGCATGCAAGCGACCACCAATTTGCAACTTTGGGATAAAGCCCCCGTGCTGGCCATGGGCAGCGACGGCCATCTTGGCTGGCGCATAAGCCGCAATGAAGCGCGTTTTATTCCGCTTGATGGACAACCTGCCACCGACGCCTTGCCGTTACCCGGTAAACCCGATGCCGCGGTGTACAGCAGCAACAGCAGTAGCGTATTACTCAATATGCAGGGCGCGCTGTTGTTGATGCAACCGCTGATCCACGACAACCACGGTGAATGGTATTTTCCATTCGGCGATCGCCCGCTGCAATTGAAGCAAGGGCCGGTGAGCAACATGGCGTTGGCTTCGCTGGGCGATCATCAGTGGCGTATCGCCGCGCAAACGCCCGCAGGCATCAGCCTGATGACGTTAGAAAATCAGCAAACCCTCAATCAAATTCTACTGCCGCAGCAACAAGCCGATCATTTGCTGTTGTCGCCCGACGGCAAGCTGCTCTACGCCAGTGAAGGGCGTTTACTGCGTGTGTGGGAGATCACCGCAGAGGGCGCACAACTGCGCGAAACCCAAACGCTCAATCAGCGTCCGCAGAGCCTGCATATTCTTACCGGCGGACAGACTCTGTTAATTCAGGATACCCAAGGCGTAAATCAGTGGTTTGCGATTGCGAGTGATAAAGGCCCGCGCCTGCAGGATATTCACACCTTCAACAACAGTAAAGATGCAGTGAGTATTGTGCCTGAGCCACAGCGTCGCGTGTTTGCCACCTTTAATCATGCTGGTGAGGTCAAACTGTTTGCCAGTAAACAACAGGGGCCGATTCTGACTCGCCAACTGGCACCAGGCATTCAGGCGCTGGCGTTTGCACCGCGCGGGGATGCACTGATTGTTGAGCGCGATGGGCAGTGGCAACAATTTGCTCTGGATAATCCGTGGCCCGATTTCACCTGGCGAAACCTGTGGCAGAAAATCTGGTACGAAAACTATCCGCAACCGGATTGGGTGTGGCAATCCACGGCGGCGGGAGACAGCTATCAAGCCAAATTCAGCCTGATACCGATGGTGGTTGGCACGCTGAAAGCCGCGGCGCTGGCTCTGCTGTTCGCCACGCCTCTGGCGCTGGCCGCAGCAATGTATACCGCCTGGTTTATGTCGCCGGGATTACGGCGCTGGGTGAAGCCCGGCATAGAAATGATGGGTGCGTTACCGAGCGTGGTGATCGGACTGATTGCCGGCGTGTGGCTGGCACCGCATATCAGTACTGCGCTGGTAGGCGTGCTGCTGTTGCCACTGGTGCTGGCCGCAACATTGTTGCTCTGTGGCGTGCTCAGTCCGCATCTGCCACTCCGCTGGCGTCGCCCTGGTTTTGAAGTGATTTTGTTGCTGCCTGTGTTGCTGGTGGTGACGTTGTTGACACTGTGGCTGCCAACGCAGCTGTGGCCGAACATTGGGGAGCAGCTTGCACATTACGAGCAACGCAACTTACTGATCGCCGGGCTGGCGATGGGATTCGCCTTAGTGCCGTTGATATTCACCCTGTCAGAAGATGCCTTATTCAGTGTGCCGGGGGCGTTAGGGCAGGGATCGCTGGCATTAGGCGCAACGCCATGGCAAACCCTGACGCGTGTGGTGCTGCCTGGCGCATCGGCGGGGATCTTTGCGGCCTTGATGATCGGCTTTGGCCGCGCGGTGGGTGAAACCATGATTGTGCTGATGGCCACCGGAAACACGCCGGTCAGTGAAGGCGGGTTGTTTGCGGGCTTGCGTGCGCTCTCTGCCAATATCGCGATCGAAATGCCGGAGGCGGCAGCGGGCAGCGCTCATTATCGTATCCTGTTCCTCAGTGCGCTTTTACTGCTGATGTTTACGCTGGTGATCAACACCATGGCGGAGTTGATTCGTCAGCGCCTGCGTCAACGTTACAGCCAGCATGAGGGACAGGGATGAAAGCGATGCGTCAAAACGATCGCTGGCGCTGGCTCACGGCCGGTGCGGTGGCGGTGTGCCTGCTGGCGTTTACCTTGTTAATTGGCTTGCTGGGCTGGCAGGGCGTGCGCGCCTTCTGGCCGCAACCGGTCGATCAATATCTTTTCCAGCCACCGGAAGGGCCAGCGGTAATGGTGCTGGGTGAGACCTTGCACAAACAGCCGCAGGGCGAGCAGTGGCGCTATGTAGTGAAAACCGGCAACCGTGATTTTGCCGCACCGGATTTTCGCGTGCTGTACAGTCAGGGCGCGGCGAAAACCCGTCGCCCGGCGGATGTGATTGTGCTGCAACGCCGCAGCGGCGGTAACGCCTACGGCTGGCTGATTGAGCTGCGTGAAGATAACGAAGTGTTGACCGCGCGTGACCGTGATGCGCTGCTGCATCAGCGTTTGACGCAGGTGCATGAGCAGCTGCGCCAGGCCAGTCACATTCGTCGCGTGCAGATGGCGCGTCTCAATGCCCAGTTAGAAAGCCTGCAGCAGCAAGCCGATGAGCAGCAGCGTCACGGGACCTTTACCTTGCAGGAGCAGTCGGAGTTTGATGCTAACAGCTCTGCGCTGCATCGCCGCTTTAGCGAGTTAGCCCAGCAGCTGACTCGTCTGCAGCAGCAAAGCCAGCGCGATAGCCTGGTGCTGCGTGATGTGCAGGGCCAGGATCACATTATTCCTTTGGCACAGGTGGTGGACGCCTGGTATCCCAATGCGATGTCTTTCGGCCAGCAACTCCAGCACTTCTTCAGCCAGATTTGGCAGTTTGTCAGTGACTCGCCGACATCGGGCGGTGGTGAGAGCGGGGCTTTCCCGGCGATCTTTGGCACCGTGCTGATGGTGCTGCTAATGTCGATCATCGTTATGCCGTTGGGCGTGGTGGCAGCGGTGTGGCTGCATGAGTACGCCGGACGCAACGCGCTGACCCGCCTGGTGCGCATCGCCGTCGTGAATCTGGCGGGGGTGCCGTCGATTGTTTATGGTGTGTTTGGTCTCGGTTTCTTTGTCTGGTTGATTGGCGGCACCATCGACCAACTGCTGTTCTCACGCTCGCTGCCCAATCCCACTTTTGGTACGCCAGGCTTGCTTTGGGCAGCGTTGACGCTGGCACTGTTAACCTTGCCAGTGGTGATTGTTGCTACCGAAGAGGGCTTGTCACGTATTCCAGATAATCTGCGTCAGGGATCACTGGCGCTGGGAGCAACGCAGGCGGAAACGCTGTGGCGCGTGGTACTGCCGTTGGCCGTTCCGGCGATGCTGACGGGCCTGATTTTGGCCGTTGCGCGCGCGGCGGGTGAAACCGCGCCCTTGATGCTGGTGGGCGTAGTGAAAATGGCCCCTGAATTGCCGGTCGATGCGGTTTTCCCTTACCTGCATCTGGATCGCAAATTTATGCACCTCGGATTTCAGATTTACGATTTGGCCTTCCAGAGTCCAAACATCGATGCTGATCGACCCTTGGTTTACGCCACCGCGCTGTTGCTGGTGGTGATCATCCTGTCGCTCAATCTGCTGGCCATGGCGTTGCGCCATCGTCTGCGCGAGCGTTACCGGCTAATGACGCACTAAAAAGGTTTTGAGATGACGCCCGATTACGACATCGCGTTAACCGTCAACCAGCTGTCGCTGTGGTACGGCGAGCGCCAGGCGCTAAACAGTATTGATTTACAGATCCCGAAAAACCGCATCACGGCGCTGATCGGTCCCTCTGGCTGTGGTAAATCGACGCTGTTGCGCTGCTTTAATCGCATGAATGATGTGATTGACCGCTGTCGCATTGAGGGCGAAATTCTGCTCGACCAACATGCGGTGATGCAGGCGAATCAGGATCTGCCAGCATTGCGCCGCCGTATTGGTATGGTGTTCCAGCGGCCGAATCCGTTCCCGAAATCGATCTACGAAAACGTGGTGTATGGCTTGCGTCTGCAAGGTGTGCGCGATCGTCGTGTACTGAATGAAGCCTGCGAACGTGCGCTGCGCGCTGCGGCCCTGTGGAGTGAAGTAAAGGATCAACTGGGGCAGAATGCGCTGACCCTTTCCAGCGGTCAGCAGCAGCGCTTGGTGATTGCGCGCGCAATCGCGATTGAGCCGGAAGTTTTACTGCTGGATGAGCCGACGTCGGCGCTTGATCCCATTTCCACGTTAGTGATCGAGGAGCTGATGACCACGCTGAAGCAACATTTCACGCTGGTGCTGGTGACGCACAACATGCAGCAGGCGGCGCGCGTGTCGGATTTCACGGCGTTTATGCATAACGGCCAGTTAGTGGAGTTCGATGAAACCGATCGGATTTTTACGTCACCGAGAGCACGAAAAACGGAAGATTATATTACGGGGCGGTTTGGTTGATTCATTCTGCGATCAGTAGCGGCGCAATTTATTACGCTGAGTTTTGCGCACATAAAAAAACAGCGCGATAAATCGCGCCGCTACGATATGTGCTTACCTGTATTCGGTGCGCATTTATGCGTACCAAAACTTCAGTCGTGTGCGTATCCAGCAGGCGGCAACGGTTGCCCATCTAGCCAGGCTTTCCCTTCACGCATCTGCAAACGTCCATCGACAAACCAGCTAATCACCAGCGGATAGATCGCATGCTCCTGATGCTGCACGCGTGCGGTGATCTCTTCTTCGTCATCTTCAGCAAACACCGGTACGCGCGCCTGAAGAATCACCGGTCCGCCATCCAGCTCATCGGTGACAAAGTGCACTGAGGTACCGTGCTCCTCGTCACCATTTTCTAACGCCTGGCGATGGGTGTGCAGTCCGGGATATTTCGGCAACAGCGACGGATGGATATTCACCAGCCGGTCGTGATAATGCGCGACAAATGCCTGGCTGAGAATGCGCATGTAACCGGCCAACACCACCAGATCTGGCGCATAAGCGTCGATTTCCTGCATCAGCTGGCGATCAAAGGCATCACGGTCGGCGAAATCACTGGCGGCGAGGGCATGGCCAGGCACGTTCGCGTCCTGCGCACGGGTTAAACCATAAGCCGAGGCTTTATTACTGAAAACGGCAGCGACGCTGCCGTTAACACGCCCACTTGCGCAGGCGTCAAGGATGGACTGAAGATTGCTTCCGTTGCCGGAGATCAGTACAACCAGTTTTTTCATGGATTAATAACCACACGCTCTTCAGAGTCAGAGGCTTTAATCACACCGATTTTCCACGCTTTCTCGCCTGCGTCGCTCATCAGCTGTACCGCTTTATCGGCATCAGCCGGGCTCAGCGCGATGATCATGCCCACGCCGCAGTTAAAGGTACGGTACATTTCGTGACGGCTCACGTTGCCCGCTTGCTGCAACCAGCTGAATACGGACGGCCATTGCCAGCTTTTCTCGTCCAGCACCGCTTGGGTGTTGTCTGGCAGCACGCGAGGAATGTTTTCCCAGAAGCCGCCACCGGTCAGGTGAGAAATCGCATGAACATCAACCTGTTCGATCAGGCTCAGGATGTTTTTCACGTAGATGCGGGTCGGTGCCAGCAGGTGATCGGCCAGTGGTTTGCCATCCAGCTGTTTGGTTTCTGGATTGGTCTGGCTGACTTCCAGAATTTTGCGCACCAGGGAATAACCGTTCGAGTGCGGGCCGCTGGAACCCAGCGCGATCAGCACGTCGCCGTCCTGCACTTTCGAACCGTCAATGATTTCTGATTTCTCTACTACGCCAACGCAGAACCCGGCCACGTCGTAATCTTCACCGTGGTACATGCCTGGCATCTCAGCAGTTTCACCGCCGACCAGCGCACAGCCTGACTGCAAGCAACCTTCGGCGATGCCGGTGATCACTGCCGATGCGGTGTCCACATCCAGTTTGCCGGTCGCGTAGTAGTCAAGGAAGAACAGTGGCTCAGCGCCCTGAACAATCAAATCGTTCACACACATCGCAACCAGATCGATACCGATGCTGTCATGACGCTTGAGGTCCATTGCCAGACGCAGCTTGGTGCCGACGCCATCGGTTCCAGAGACCAGCACAGGCTCGCGGTATTTCTGCGGCAGCGCACAGAGCGCGCCAAAGCCACCCAATCCACCCATGACTTCCGGGCGGCGAGTTTTCTTTACTACGCCTTTGATACGGTCAACCAGATCGTTACCAGCATCGATATCAACACCGGCGTCTTTGTAGCTGAGAGAGGTTTTGTCGGTCACTGCGGAGTCCCCACGCGAATTGCGGTTGGTGGCAAAAATTAAGCGCGCTAATTCTACCAGTGCAGGCAAACGTTTGCGAGTCCCATCTCTCGCCGCTTTGCGCGGCGCTGATTTTTCGTTAATTCTTATGATTGAGCAAATTGCGCTAAGCCATTGACCAATGACAAGTGGCGCAGCGACAAAAAGGCGGTATAATCCGGCGATTTTTTTTAGCTCAACTCAATTCCGGGAGAACAATCATGAAGATCGTGGAAGTCAAACACCCGCTGGTCAAACATAAACTGGGCCTGATGCGTGAGCATGATATCAGCACCAAACGATTCCGCGAGCTGGCCTCGGAAGTCGGCAGCTTGCTGACTTATGAAGCCACTGCTGATTTGGCAACCGAGCGCGTGACCATCGAAGGCTGGAATGGCCCGGTCGACGTCGATCAAATCAAAGGCAAAAAGATCACCGTTGTCCCGATTCTGCGCGCTGGACTGGGCATGATGGAAGGTGTATTGGAGCACGTGCCAAGCGCGCGTATCAGCGTGGTGGGTGTGTACCGTGATGAAGAGACGCTGGAGCCGGTCCCGTACTTCCAAAAACTGGTCTCCAACATCGAAGAGCGCCTGGCGTTGGTGGTTGACCCGATGCTGGCGACCGGTGGTTCGATGATCGCCACCATCGACCTGCTGAAAAAAGCCGGCTGCAACAGCATTAAAGTGCTGGTGCTAGTCGCTGCACCGGAAGGAATTGCCGCGCTGGAAAAAGCGCATCCGGACGTTGAACTGTATACCGCGTCAATCGATCAGGGGTTAAACGAAAAAGGTTATATCATCCCCGGCCTCGGCGACGCTGGCGACAAGATTTTCGGAACCAAGTAATGATCGCTCCGGGCTATTTTGCTTGCCACTTTGCTCCCGGGCAGTGCTCGAAATCCTCACGTACTCCAGTACGCTCCGGTTTCTCCGCGCTGGCCGTGAACAAATTGCCTGCGCCAATAACGCCCGGCCTGCATCTGCAGGCAGAATATGCATTCGCATTATTTGAAAAATAGCATTTGAGTAGCCGGCCAAAGAGTCGGCTTTTTTTTGGCAAAAACACAACAATCCTCCCCAAGTTATTCGAGCCATGGCAAGGCGGCAAGCGAGTTCATCCCGATGAGCTTACATCAGTAAGTGATTCGGGTGAACGAGAGCAGCCAACGCAGCCATGGTTTGAAGGACGCAGGGGAGAGGGGATAAATGATGACAAGACGTGCCATTGGTGTCGACGAACGTCCACCGCTGCTACAAACCATACCTCTCAGCCTGCAACATCTGTTCGCCATGTTTGGTGCCACGGTGCTGGTGCCGATTCTGTTCCACATCAACCCGGCCACCGTGTTGCTGTTTAACGGTGTGGGTACGCTGCTATATCTGTTTATCTGTAAAGGCAAAATCCCGGCGTATCTGGGCTCAAGCTTTGCCTTTATTTCACCGGTTCTGCTGCTGTTGCCTCTGGGCTACGAAGTGGCGCTGGGGGGCTTTATCCTGTGTGGATTCCTGTTCTGCGTGGTGGCGCTGATTGTTAAAAAAGCTGGCACCGGCTGGCTCGACGTGATGTTCCCGCCTGCGGCGATGGGGGCGATTGTGGCGGTGATCGGCCTGGAGTTGGCGGGTGTTGCGGCCAACATGGCGGGTCTGTTGCCTGCGGATGGCACATCACCTGACAGCAAAACCATTATCATCTCGATGGTGACGCTGGCGGTCACCGTGTTCGGTTCCGTGCTGTTCCGTGGCTTCCTTGCCATCATTCCGATTCTGATCGGCGTGCTCGCAGGTTATGCGCTCTCCTCCTTTATGGGCATTGTGAACTGGAGTTCAGTCGCGGATGCACCTTGGTTTGCCTTACCCACCTTCTATACACCACGCTTTGAATGGGCTGCCATGCTCACCATTCTGCCTGCTGCGCTGGTGGTGATTGCGGAGCACGTGGGTCACCTGGTGGTGACGGCGAACATCGTGAAAAAAGATCTGATCCGCGATCCGGGCCTGCACCGCTCCATGTTCGCCAACGGCTTATCCACCATGATCTCCGGTTTCTTCGGCTCCACGCCGAATACCACTTACGGCGAAAACATCGGCGTGATGGCAATTACCCGCGTTTACAGTACCTGGGTGATCGGCGGGGCGGCGATCTTCGCTATCCTGCTCTCTTGCGTCGGTAAACTGGCGGCCGCCATTCAGGCGATCCCGGTGCCCGTGATGGGCGGTGTTTCTCTGCTGCTGTACGGGGTGATTGGTGCTTCCGGTATTCGTGTACTGATTGAATCCAAAGTGGATTACAACAAAGCGCAGAATCTGATCCTGACTTCGGTGATCCTGATCATCGGTGTGAGTGGTGCGAAAGTGCATATTGGTGCGGCAGAATTGAAAGGCATGGCGCTGGCGACCATTGTTGGTGTTGCGCTGGCTTTGATCTTCCGCGTTATCAACTTGATACGTCCAGAAGAAGTGGTGCTGGATGCCGAAGAAAAGCGTCAGGCCTGATGCGCTTCGTCGGGCAGGGACGCCCGGTTCATCTCTTGCAAAGATCGTGATAAACTTGCGCCGTTTTCTGCCTGCTCATCCGTTGAGGTACTTCTGAACACGCCGGCACAGCTTTCACTGCCACTCTATTTACCCGATGATGAAACCTTTGCCAGTTTCTGGCCGGGGGAAAATCCGTCTTTGCTGGCGGCGCTGCAAGGCGCACT
Organism: Pantoea sp. CFCC18177; assembly: GCF_059412425.1. Taxonomy (NCBI): domain Bacteria; kingdom Pseudomonadati; phylum Pseudomonadota; class Gammaproteobacteria; order Enterobacterales; family Erwiniaceae; genus Pantoea; species Pantoea sp. CFCC18177. Next base: position 280,953 of record NZ_JBNBPL010000002.1, on the reverse strand, counting down.
CTCTCAGCAACACGGCAGCTATCTCTATTTTTGGTCCCGCGAAGGCGGTGGTCGTAGCCATCTATTGCATGCAGCCTGTGCGGAAATGTCCGCGCGCGGTGAAGCGGTGGGCTATGTCCCGCTGGATAAGCGTACCTGGTTTGTGCCGGAAGTCTTAGATGGTATGGAGAACCTGGCGCTGGTGTGCATCGATAACATCGAATGTATTGCGGGCGATGCCGAGTGGGAAATGGCGATCTTCGATCTCTACAACCGCATTCTGGAAATCGGCAAAACGCGCCTGCTAATAACCGGCGATCGTCCTCCGCGCCAGTTGAATCTGGGGCTGCCGGATCTGGCTTCACGACTCGACTGGGGGCAAATTTATCGTTTGCAGCCGCTGTCAGATGAGGACAAATTGCAGGCGATGCAGCTGCGTGCAGGACTGCGTGGTTTTGAACTGCCAGAAGATGTCGGGCGTTTCCTGCTGAAACGCCTCGACCGCGAAATGCGTACCCTGTTTGACACCTTGGATCGGCTCGATCGCGCATCCATCAGCGCACAGCGCAAACTCACCATTCCCTTTGTCAAAGAAGCGCTGGAGCTTTAAATAATCTCCAGCACCGCTTCCGGCGGACGGCCAATACGCGCTTTGTCACCATTCAGAACGATCGGACGTTCGATCAGTTTGGGGTGATCCACCATCGCCTGCAGCAGCTGATCTTCACTCAGATTGCTGTCCGCAAGCTGCAACTCTTTATACAACTCTTCTTTACGGCGCATCAGTTCACGCGCGCTGCTCATACCCAGTCTTTTCAATAAAGTCTTGAGTGTTGCCACATCCGGTGGGGTTTCCAGATACATCACGACATCCGGCTGAATGCCCTTCTCTTGCAACAGCGCCAGGGTTTCACGGCTCTTGCTGCAACGCGGGTTGTGATAAATGCTAACCATTGATAAATATCCCTTTCTGGTGCGCATTAATGCGCACGCTACATAATTACTGCGGACAAAGGTAGGGTCGCCATTGATGGTGACCGCCAGATCATCCCTTCTGATACTGACGGAACCGTTTTTGCAGCTCGCGGAACTGATCAATACGCGCATCGTAACGTGCCTGTTTCAGGCTGCCGAGTGGCACCTGCGCACTGGCGCTGCTTAAGGTGGTAATCGCCTGGTCGAGTTGACCATTCAGCGCCAGACCTTCAGCGCGAGCGGAGAGTTCTTCATCACGCAGCCCCTGAGCAGCCGAAGCTTGTGCCAGCAAGTCCCAGGCGTTGACGTCATCCGGGTGCGCGAAGGTATAGCGGTTCAAAATACGGCTGGCGTTGGCCGGTTGTTTCGCCTCGACATACGCGTTGGCGAGGTTGAGTTGCAGTACCGGATTGGTGCTGCTGCCTTTGGCGCTGGTCAGCATACTGATCGCTTGCTGCGGTTGATTCAAGCCAATATCGATATCCGTCATGATATCCAAAAACCAAATGTTATCCGGCTGTTTAGCCAGCATCGGAGCGATGATCTTCTTCGCGCTGTCGAAGCTTTTCGCCTGTAAAAACTGGACGGCTTTGCCGTATTGCGAGGCCATCTGTTCACGTGAGTTGCCTTTGGCGTACTCATTGAGCAGATCGTCGGTGAGCTGGTTACGTCCCGTGGCGTACATGCCGAGTGAACGCACTTTCGCCATATAGAAGCCTTCGGACGACTGCACCACCACCGGACGCATCTGGTTGGCACGGTTGCGCGCATCCGCCAGACGACTGTCGGGTAACGGGTGCGTCAGTAAAATTTCCGGCGGCTTGGAAGAGAAGCGGCTTTGATCGGCCAGTTTCTGCAAGAAGGCGGGCATGGCTTGCGGATCAAAGCCAGCACGTTGTAAGACCTGAATGCCGATGCGATCCGCTTCCTGCTCGTTGGATTGGGTAAAGCTGATCATCCCCTGTTGGGTACCGGCCAGTGTACCGGTCAGCGCCGCCATCCCGGCTTGTGGACTGGCGATCGCCAGCAGGATGGAACCCAGTGCACCTACCCACGTCAACGGCGCATTGCGCTTCTGTTCTTCCATCGCGCGGGCCAGATGGCGTTGGGTGACGTGGGAAATTTCGTGCGCCATTACCGATGCCAGCTGGCTTTCATTATCGGTATAGCGGAACAGCGAGGAATGTAGCACCACATTGCCGCCAAAAAAGGCAAAGGCGTTCAGTTCATCGTTTTGAATGAGGAAGAAGTGGAATGGCGTGCGAACGGAGTTAGCATGCGCCACTAAACGCTGTCCGAGTTCATTAATGTATTGATTCAACAGCGGATCGTTTATCAGTGGCGCACTGGCACGCAGTTGGCGCACGTAGAAATCGCCAATTTGCAGTTCCTGATTTATCGACAGCGTTGAACCTGCGGTGGTGCCCATATCGGGCAGGTTATCACTCACATCAGCGCGAACCGAGAGCGCGGGTGTCAGCAGCAGCGTAGGAATAAGGGCCGCCAGCACTGATTTCTTCAACCGGTTAAACATGCCTTGATCCTGTAAAAGTCACCCGTAGTTGGACAGGTAAGTCGTTCAAATGTTCTGCGCATGCTTTCCTTTGGCGCAGCGAGTCTATCTTAGCCAGTGCGGGATGGCACGCAAGGTGAAATCAATAAACCGATCAGCCAGAAATTACAGCAAAAAATTGAATAGTTTTCAGCGACCGTATAAACGAATATTCAAGATAAAAGTTAAAGTTACGTAAAGTTGCTCAAAATAATTGAATTTGGCATGAACTTTTCCAGGTTTACTCTGAAAAACAGGCGGTCATCTTCGAGACTGGCCTGATTTATCCATCAGTGATTTTAATTGTGCTGATTTAGCATTCAGCGAAAATTTTAGTTAAGTGTGGTCTGGTTTTTGATATTCGATAACTGACTCAACGCTCGCAAATTAAATAATAAAGCAGCCATTTATTTTTTAAGCGCCAATTCAACCTCAATCAAAAGCCTTATTCAATTAGCCTGACTCATTATTTTTCCTGCAACGAAAACCCCGGACGCCCGAAAGTACAGGCGTTTTGCCATGCTCACGCTGTGGTATAGATAACGTACTTTGTTCAAACGGACTGTGAAGTTAAGCGCAGTGCATGCCGGAGAGTTTCTATGCGTTCTGTTGTCTCCTACGCCTTGATAGCGATTGTGGGTGGGGTTGTCGGTGCCACCGTGACAAAAAGTGATGATATTTATCAGCGTGTGGCTAGCCATTTTTCTGCCGAGCCGACCGATCCCGACGGTTTTTGGAGCACCCCAGCCGTTGAGGGATACGGCAAGATCCATTACGAACCCGATGCCGCGTTTAAACCGGTGGTGGGGTTAAGCAATAAAGTGGTGTTTCAAATCACCAAAAGCGAAGGGGATATGAAGCGTCCTAATCTGGGGTTAGAGCGCGTTGCGCGCGTGGTGAATCTCTATATCGCTTCAGGCGTTCCCGCCGATCAGTTGCACTTTGTGGTGTCCGTAACGGGGGATGCAACGCCCGCCATGCTGGACAATGCCCACTTCCAGCAGTTTTACAAAGTCGATAACCCGAATCTGGCGTTGATCAGTGAGATGAATAAGCTGGGGGTGAAAGTGTCAGTGTGCGATCAGTCGGTGGCATTCCACCACTTCCCGAAAGAGTGGATCGATCAATCGGTCATTCATGCATTGTCCAGCCCGACCACCGTGTCGACGCTGGAAAATCAGGGCTATGCCTTCCTGCAAATGTAATTGGGCTTCCAGTCTTTTATCGAGGAGAAGTGAAATGCGTCCAGCGTCCTATATTGTTATCGCTGCACTGGCAGGCTTCGTGGGCGGTAATGTGTTACAGCTTCCAGAGCTGGTGGATAAGGTCAGCAGCAAATTCGCTGACAATAAGTCCGAACCGGCTGATTTCTGGAGCACACCGGCTATTGCAGGCTATGGCAAAATTCATTTTGTGAACACGCCAGATTACAACCCGGCTAACACACCGGGCCTGAGCAACAAGATCGTATTCCAAATCAATCGCACCGAAGGCGATGTGCGCCAGCCCAATCTTGGACTGGAGCGCGTGGCGCGGGTGACCAACCTCTACTACGCAGCCGGTGTGCCGCTCAATCAACTGAACTTTGTGGTGTCGATCAACAGTGATGCCGTTCCTGCGGCACTGAATAACGAGCAGTTCCGCAAAGCCTACGGCACGGACAACCCGAATCTGAAGTTGATCGATGAGTTGAAGCAGGCGGGGGTGAAAGTCACCATTTGCGATCAGTCGGTGGCGTTCCACCAGTTGCAACGCGAGTGGATTGACACCCGTGTCACGCACACGCTCTCCAGCGGCACCACCGTGGCCTCTCTGCAAAACGAAGGGTATGCCTTCCTGATGTTGTAATTCTCTCCTGACAGCAGTTTGCGCTGCTGTCATCTTTCCGTCATCTCCCCGCGATGTTGTTGTCACAGTTCGCCGCTACTTTAAGCGCCAATGAGATCGATCTCATTGGCAATTCACGAGGCGAACATGTCCGATTTAATCAGTGTGGCAAAGCTGGCTGGCGTATCCCGCGCTACTGCCGCGCGCGCATTCTCTGATCCTCATCTGCTGCGACCAGACACGCTGGAAAAAGTGCTGGCGGCATCAGAGCAACTCGGTTTTCGCCCCAATCACATTGCCCGTCAATTACGCACGCAAAGCTCCACCACGCTGGGTGTGCTGCTGCCGTCACTGCTGAATCCGATTTTCTCCCGCCAGTTGCAGGCGATGGAGCGCCAGGCACGCGCCGCCGGTTACGGTTTGCTGGTCGCCACCAGTGATTATCAGCCCGAACGCGAGGCGGCGATTGTTGAACATATGCTACGTCAGCGTGTGGCCGGTTTAGTGCTAACCGTGGCGGACGCCGATAACAGCGCCGTGTTGAATACGCTGCACGAAGCCAGCATGCCGTTTGTGCTGGCGCATAACGTGCCGCAGCAAAGTCACTGGCCAGCCATTTGCGTCGACAACCGCCAGGCGATGGAGGAGGCCACACAGCATCTGCTGGCGCTCGGCCATCGTCATATCGGCATGGTCGCGGGGCCGATGCTGCAATCAGACCGTGCGCGCCTGCGCTATCAAGGCTACTGCGATGCGATGCACCGTGCCGGGCTGCATGCGCTGCCCGTGATTGAAATGACCAGCCACACCCACTCAGATTTTACGCTGCTGCAACCGCAGTTGCAGGGCGCTGCGCCGCTGACGGCGGTGATTTGTACTAACGATTTGCTCGCCATCAGCCTGATTGGGGCGGCGGCACGTGCAGGTTTGCGCGTCCCGCAACAGCTTTCGGTGATGGGCTTCGATGGCATCGATATTGGCGAGCAGATTGCGCCGTCACTGGCCAGCGTCACTCAGCCAGCCGACATGCTCGGTGCCTGTGCGATAGACATGCTGTTACAACAGGCCAGCCGCGGCACCCGCGTACTGGCACATCGGTTGCGGGTTGGCGAAAGCATTGCTGCACCTGCCACCACTTTAACCACACCAGGGAACCACCATGACCTTTAATAAAAAAGTGAAAATTTTGACAGGCGCGATCGTGCTGACCGCCGGTTCGCTGTTCAGCATGATGACGCAGGCCGCTGAAACGGCGATCTGTTACAACTGCCCGCCCGAGTGGGCTGACTGGGGCACACAGCTTAAAGCCATTGCCAGAGACACCGGCATCACCGTGCCACAAGACAACAAAAACTCCGGCCAGGCGCTGGCGCAAATGGTGGCGGAGAAAGGCAATCCAGTGGCAGATGTGGTGTATTACGGCGTCAGTTTCGGCATCCAGGCGGACAGCGCCGGCGTCATCACCGGCTATAAACCCCAACACTGGGATGAGATCCCAGCCGGAATGAAAGATCCCAATGGTAAATGGGTCGCGCTGCACTCAGGCACCATGGGCTTTATGGTGAACGTGGATGCATTGAATGGCGCGCCTGTGCCGCAGTCTTGGGATGACCTGCTGAAGCCCGAATACAAAGGAATGATCGGCTACCTCGATCCGGCCAGTGCCTTTGTCGGTTACGTGGCAGCGGTGGCCGTTAACCAGGCGAAAGGCGGTAACATGCAAGACTTTACCCCCGCGCTGAACTGGTTCAAGAAACTGCAAGCTAACCAGCCGATCGTACCGAAACAGACTGCCTATGCGCGTCTGATCTCCGGCGAAATCCCGATTCTGCTCGACTACGATTTCAACGCCTATCGCGCCAAGTATAAGGACCATGCCAACGTGGCCTTTGTTATCCCGAAAGAGGGCACCGTCACCGTGCCTTACGTGATCAGCCTGGTGAAGAACGCGCCGCATGAAGCCAACGGTAAAAAAGTCATCGACTATGTGCTGTCTGACAAAGGCCAGGCCATTTGGGCCAACGCCTTCCTGCGCCCGGTGCGTACTTCAGCCATGTCACCCGAAGCGAAGAAGTTCTTCCTGCCAGATAGCGATTATGCGCGTGCTCAAACCGTTGATTATCAGCAGATGGCCGATGCGCAGAAAGCCTTCTCTGCTAAGTACCTGAGCGAGATTCACTGATTATGTCGATCTCCGACAACCTGGCGGTTTCACGCCGCCAGGTTCGTGCTTTGCCGGGCAGCCGCTGGTTATGGCTGACGCTGCCCGCGTTACTGTTCTTCTGCGCCTTCTGGTTGCTGCCGTTTGCGCGCCTGTTGCAAATGGGCATGCAGAACGATCGCAGCAGCGGTAACAGTGGTTACTGGACGGTGGTGAGCCAGCCAAATTACTTGTTCAGCCTGCTGAATACTGTGGTGCTGTCAGTGCTGGTCACGCTGGTGACGCTGGCGATTGCCGCCATCGTCGGCTGTTTTCTTGCGCGTCAGCGTTTTACCGGACGCGGCACCTTATTAGCGCTGCTGACCTTCCCACTGGCTTTTCCCGGTGTGGTAGTGGGTTTTCTGGTGGTGATGTTGGCGGGGCGCCAGGGCTTGCTGGCGCAAATCAGCATGAGCCTGGTGCAAGAGCGCTGGACGTTGGCCTACTCGCTCACCGGTTTGTTTATCGGTTATCTCTATTTCTCACTGCCGCGCGCCATCGTCACCCTGGTCGCTGCCAGTGAAAAGCTGGATCGTTCGCTGGAAGAGGCGGCACGTTCGCTCGGTGCCAGCCAGTGGCGTATCACCTGGGATGTGATTGTGCCCGGCCTGCAACCGGCGTTGCTCTCAACCGGGGCGCTTTGCTTCGCCACCAGTATGGGGGCCTTTGGCACCGCGTTTACCCTCGGCACCAATTTGGCGGTGTTGCCGCTAACGATCTACGGCGAATTTACTAACTACGCCAACTTTGCCACGGCGGCGGCGCTGTCGGTGGTGATGGGAGCAGTAGCGTGGCTGGCGCTGATGTTCGCACGCCGGTTGGCACACAAGGGGGCGGTATGAATCGTCGCGGATTATTTAGCCTGCAACTGCTGGTCACCACGCTGACAGCGCTGTTCATGATTGTGCCCGTGGTGTTGTCGATGCTGGCGGGCGTGACGAACAACTACTTTATTGGCCTGCGCAGCGGCTTGACCCTGAAATGGGTGGAACAGGTATGGGAAATGTATGCCGACACCTTTTGGCTGTCGCTGCTGATTGCGCTGTTCTGCCTGTTAGTGACGTTGGTGATTGGCGTACCTGCCGCGTGGGGCTTGCTGAAAGCGCCCGGACGCTGGGCGGCACGTATCGAAGAGTGCCTGATGTTGCCGGTCGCACTGCCGGGATTGGCCACCGCGCTCGGCATCATTCTGCTTTACGGTCAGTTCTCTGCGCTGCGTGATAGCTGGGTCTTCATTTTGATAGGGCACGTGCTGTTCACACTGCCCTTTATGATGCGCCCGGTGCTGGCGGTGATGCAGGCGGTGGATATGCCGCGTCTTGAAGAAGCCTCTGCCAGCCTTGGGGCCAGTCTCTGGCAGCGCTTCTTCACCGTAGTCGTACCCAACTGCCGCAACGGCATTTTGGCGGGGGCTTTTATGGTGATTACCTTGTCAGTGGGTGAATTCAACATCACCTGGATGCTGCACACGCCACTGACCAAAACCTTGCCGGTCGGGCTTGCTGACAGCTATGCCTCGATGCGACTGGAAGTGGGCTCTGCTTACACCCTGATTTTTATTCTGATGATTCTGCCGCTGTTGCTGATGCTCAATGCGGTCAATCACTGGCTTAACCGCGCGGTTTCGCGCCAAAACAAGGAGGCGGCATGAATCCTGCGGCCGTAACCGTGAAGCTGCGCAACTGCTCACGTCAATTCAATCATCAACTGGCCTTGCATCCGCTTGATTTAACGGTCAATCCCGGTGAAACCTTAGTGCTGCTCGGGCCTTCTGGCTGTGGCAAAACCACCACACTGCGCATCATTAGCGGACTTGAGCGCAGTGATGAAGGCGGGGAAGTGTGGTTCGATGATCGCAACGTCACCGCACTGCCGATTGAGAAACGCAATGTCGGCATGGTGTTCCAGAACTACGCGCTGTTTCCCAATCTCAACGTGGCGGAGAACGTGGCGTACGGCCTGAAAGTGCAGGGCGTGCCACGTGCCGAGCGTGAAGCGCGCGTGCAGGAGATGCTGGAATTGGTGGATCTCAGTGCCTTGTCGCAACGCAGTATCGACAAGCTTTCCGGTGGGCAAAAACAGCGTGTCGCTTTAGCTCGTGCGCTGGCGGCACGCCCGAAAGTTTTACTGTTTGATGAGCCACTGGCGGCGCTGGATGCGCGCCTGCGCGACCGTCTGCGCCTTGAAATCGGCTCTCTGCTCAAAAAGCTGGCGATCACCGCAGTTTACGTCACCCACGATCAGCAAGAGGCGATGGCACTCGGCGACCGCATCGCGGTAATGGAGCATGGCCGACTGGTGCAAATCGACACGCCGCAGAACATTTATCAGCATCCCGCGTCGAAATTTGTCGCCGATTTTGTGGGCGCAATTAACTGCGTGGATGTCGATACCCGTGGCAACCCGCAGCGCTTCTGTCGCCCGGAGGATGTGTTGTTGGCCGATGACAACCGCTATGCGCGCCAGGGCTTTATTTTGGCCAGCACCTTTTTAGGTGCATCACAGCGGCTAATGATCGATATCGGGCTGGCAACCCCCATTCAGGTTGATCGTCATGCACGTGAAGCCTGGCATGCCGGACAACCGGTGAGCTGGACGCTGGCGCAGGACGCCGCACTCCAATTTTCTGCATCCTGAGGAAGAGATTCGTGTTTGAAGCATTGACGCTGATTGCGCAAATTAGTGACTTACACATCAAAGCGAACGGTCGCCTATCGTATAAAAAAGTCGATACCCAGGCGGCATTGCTGCGGGTGATTGAGACATTAAATCATCTGACACCGCGCCCGGATAAAGTGGTGATTACCGGCGACTTAGTGGATTTTGGCACCGCCGAAGAGTACCAGACGCTGCGCGCGGCGCTGCGTCGGCTGCAGCTGCCCTTTATGCTCATGCCTGGCAACCACGACGATCGGCAGCAGTTACGTGCCGCGTTCCCGGATCACCACTACTTGCAGCACGGTGAAACGCTGAACTGGCAGGCGCGGGTGAAAGGCGTGCAGCTGCTGGCGCTGGATTCCAGCGTACCACAGCAGCCCTGGGGCTATGTGGATGAGGCGCAGTTAGATTGGCTGGACGATCAGTTATCGCGCGAACCTCAGCTACCGACACTGGTGATGCTGCATCATCCCCCTTTTGTTTCTGGCATTGGCCATATGGACAAGCAGCCGCTGCGTAATCCGGAGGCACTGGCAAACATCATTAGCCGCCATCCACAGGTTGAGCGCGTGCTGAGCGGCCATCTGCATCGCTCGGTGCAGGCGCGGTTCGCCGGAACATTAGCCTGTGTTGCACCTGGCGTATCGCATCAGGTGGCCTTTGATTTATCTGAAAATGGACCGGCCAACTTTGTGCTGGAACCCCCCGGATTCCTGCTGCATCGCTGGCACCCGCAACAGGGCATGACCACCCACCAGTGTGCGATTGGCGATTATCCTGGCCCCTGGCCATTTTATGACGCCAATGGGTTGATCGATTAGCACCGAGGTTTGCTGAATAATTACGCGTGTCTGACAGGATGGTTCGTGCTCAATTTGGTTTACAGGTGTACAATTGGCGGTTCCCTCACCAGGGGTAGCTAGTCCAACTATAACTATATTGTCAGGCACACGAATGATTAACCTATTCACCAGGGCGGCTGCGTCATGCTAACGCGCATCCGGCCGAAAACCGACCTGCGAACGCTGATCGCGTTGCTGGCGATCACCAGTATCGTCATCACTCTCGCCAATACGCTGTACGCCACCTGGCGTGTGCAGCGCATGGTCCTGATCGAAAGCACCCTCGAAGCTAACCGCGCGTACGCCACTAAGCTGGCCGCCACCACTGAGGTCTTCTTTCAGTTGGCGCAGTCTCAACTGCACTACAGCGCGACTCAGCTGGGCAAAGACTTTGATAATACGGCGCTGGCACAGCAGGAAGTGAATCGGTTACGTGAGCAGACCAACAGTTTTAACTCGGTCGCGGTGGTGGGAACGGACGGTATCGTGAAAGCGATTTCCCCTGAGTCTCTTATGCTAAAAGGCATGCAGCTCACCAGCCAGGCCTCGCGTGAGGCGCTGGCGCAGCGTCAGCCTATGGTCAGCAAACCCACGGTTTCGGCAGCCAACAACCTGATTGTGTTTGTTTCCTGGCCTATCTGGAGCAATGAAGGGCGTTACCTCGGCTATGTGGGCGGCACTATCTATCTGAAGAAGAAAAGCATCCTTAATGCGTTGCTTGGCGAGCAGTTCTATCGCGATGGCACGCATGTGTATGTCATGGACCGCAACAATCAGGTGCTGTATCACCAGAACAGTCAACTGATTGGTAAAACCGTGCCGGAGATCGTCAGCGAACGCGAACGTAAAGAGAGCACCAATGGCGAAGTGCAATTAACCGAAGATGACACGCCTAAGCTGGCGGGTTATGCCATTGTGCCGACCACTGGCTGGATGGTGGTGGCACTCAAGCCAACCGATGTCACGCTGCAACCGCTTTCTGGGCTGCTGCTGAAAGTGCTGAAAAACTCAGTGCCGTTTGCACTGCTGACCTTGCTGATGGCCGTGATTTTTGCCCGCCTGATTGCCCTGCCGCTGTGGCAACTGGCACGAAAAGCGAGCCAGATGGATACCCAAGGCGTTTCCAGTGAAATCGGCGGTATTCGTGCATGGTATTTCGAGGCTGCACAGGTCAAACGTGCGCTGCTGACCGGCATCGGCTTAGTGCAGGATAAAATTGGCCGTCTGAAGTCGGAAGTACAAACCGACCCGATGACCAGCCTGCTGAACCGCCGTGGACTCAGCGCGGTGCTCGACTATTTCGATACCATGCGTCAACCCTATGCCGTGTTGGCGTTGGATATCGACCACTTCAAACGCGTAAACGATAACTTTGGTCACGACGTGGGTGATGAAGTGATCAAGCAGGTGGCGCGTACACTGCGCCACAGCGCACGGCAAACTGACGTGGTGTGTCGAAACGGTGGCGAAGAGTTTTTGATGCTGCTGCCTGCTACATCCACCGAAGAAGCCCGCATGATCGCTGAGCGAGTGCGCACCAGTATTGCTGAGAGCTGGATTGACTATGTTGGCCACATCACGCTGTCTGTTGGGATCGCCCACTGGGATGTTGAAAATGGTACCCATGAGCAGAGCCTTAAACAGGCCGATGCAGCCCTGTATCAGGCGAAACATGCCGGACGTAACTGCGTGATGATTGCCGGCCAGGATGCGCTGGTCAGCAGCATTACGCACTGATTCACCCAGTCGCCATCAATGGCAAACTTATAATGGCCTGTGCGGCTTGTGTGGGTATTCGGTTTCACCTGGTCGTCATAAATGGTAACCCTACGTTGATATGCGTGGATTGCCTCTCGGTCAACTTTGGGTTGTAGGGTGCGCATTTATGCGCACCAGCTATTTCTGTACAATCGTCGACTTGTTTTTGGCACCAAGGAAGTGAAATGCTGGCTCTGCTTTATCAATGGTATAAACGTCGTTTTAGCGACCCGCAGGCGATAGGTCTGCTGGTCATTCTGCTAATGGCGTTCTGTATCCTGTTCTTCTTCAGTGGCTTGCTGGCCCCGTTGCTGGTGGCACTGGTCCTGGCTTACTTACTTGAATGGCCAACGGTACGCTTACAACGTCTGGGGTGCAGCCGCACCTGCGCAACCAGCGCGGTATTAATCGTGTTCGCCGGGATTTTGCTGGTGATGGTCCTCATCGTCGCCCCGGTCGCCTGGCAGCAGGGCATTAACTTGCTGCGCGACCTGCCTAATATGTTGAATAAGCTCTACGTCTATGCCGCAGGTCTGCCAAAGCGTTTCCCGGCCCTGGTGGATGCAGGCATCATCGACATCATCGTCGAGAACCTCCGCAGCCGCCTGACGGGGCTGGGTGAATCATTAGTGAAGTACTCACTGGCCTCGCTGGTGGGGTTGATGACGCTGATGATCTATCTGGTGCTGGTGCCGCTGATGGTGTTTTTCCTGCTCAAAGATAAAGAACAGATGCTCAATGCTGTGCGCCGTGTCTTGCCGCGCAATCGAGGCTTAGCTGGCGTGGTGTGGCAGGAGATGAATCAGCAGATCACCAACTATATTCGCGGCAAAGTGCTGGAGATGGTGGCGGTCGGATTTGTCACCTGGATTGCTTTCCTGGTGCTCGGTCTCAACTACGCGCTGTTGCTGGCGGTGCTGGTAGGCATTTCAGTGCTGATTCCCTACATCGGCGCCATGGTGGTGACTATCCCGGTGATCGGCGTGGGCCTGTTCCAGTGGGGCTTAGGCAGCGATTTCTGGACAATGTTTATCGTCTATCTGGTGGTACAAGCGCTGGACGGCAATGTGTTGGTGCCGATTCTGTTCTCGGAGGCCGTCAATCTTCATCCACTGATAATTATACTCTCGGTGGTGATTTTCGGCGGGATGTGGGGCTTTTGGGGTGTGTTCTTTGCCATTCCGCTGGCCACCCTGATTAAAGCAGTGGTGCGCGCCTGGCCGGAAACCTCGCTGGAGCAGCATCAGGCTTAAAAGAAACGGGTGCACATTGTGCACCCGTTTGCTATCAGGCGGACTTCAAATAATCCAACACGATGTCGTGGTGGTTTGACGTTTTGAAATCGTCGAAGACTTTCTCTACCTTGCCGTTGCCGTCAATCAGGAAGCTGATGCGGTGAATGCCGTCATAGGTTTTACCCATAAAGGTTTTTTCACCCCAAACGCCAAACTGCTCACACACTTGATGATCTTCATCGGATAGCAGTGTGAAATTCAGCACTTCTTTCTCAGCAAAGCGTGACAGTTTTTCAGGTTTGTCAGTGCTGATACCCAGCACTTCCACACCCACGGTTTTCAACTGATCCATGTTGTCGCGCAGACCACAGGCCTGTACGGTGCAACCCGGCGTCATGGCTTTCGGATAGAAGTAGACCAGAACGCGCTGTCCCTGGAAGTCGGCCAAATTTACTTGTTCGCCGTCCTGATCGGGCAAGCTAAATTTCGGTGCGGTATCACCGGCTTTCAGTGGATTCATCACAACTCTCCATTTTTTTCATGCTGTGGGTTTTACACCCTCTGGGTTATTTCACTACACGGTATGCCACGACGGCAGAGTGTGTGGAGAAATAACCCGGATTAAGATTATGCGGTGCTACTGGCATCGTCGGTGACACTATAAAGACGAATTGAGCCTTGTGCATGCAGTTCTTCACACAGTTTGTTGAAGGCTTGTTCAAACGGTGCGCTGGCATGGTTATCCGGACTGTGTGCGGTCATCTGCACGTAGAGCGTCGGCGGGATACCTTCCTGGGCGGGCTGGATACGAGAAACCAGTTCAGCGATGTTCATTTGATGTTTGTCGAACAGATCAGTGAAGCGCTCGATGATGTGGGGCGAATCCGGCACTTCTACCTGCACCCACACGGTAGCGGGCATGGGCGGAGTGACACGCGCGTTGGTTCGCTTCATCACGATCAGCAGTTCCAGCTCGGCACCTTTCATTGGCAGCGTTGATTCAATCAGGGTAATCGCGTTCCAGCTGCCAGAAAGCAGCATGATAAAGGTGAACTCATCACCGAGCATGGCCAGACGGCTGTCTTCGATATTACAACCGCAGCTGCTGACGTGGCGGGTGATGGTATTGACGATTCCCGGACGATCGACGCCCAAGGCGGTAATCACCAAATGGTGAGGCTGTGACTGCGACAAAATGGCATTTCCTGTACGTTCGCTAATAACCATAAGGTAAACATAAAAAAAACTGCTGACAAGCGCGGGAATGGCTTGGCTCACTTGCTTTTCTTTCGAGGTAAAACGTAACATGAGGCACTTGTTTGTCGAGGGGATAGCCCATGTTCACCGGAAGTATTGTTGCGCTCATTACGCCAATGAATGAAAAAGGCAATGTCTGCCGCGAGAGTTTGAAAAAACTGATTGATTATCATGTTGCCAGCGGTACCGCGGCAATTGTTTCTGTTGGTACCACCGGCGAGTCTGCCACCCTGAGCCATGACGAACATGGCGATGTGGTCATGCAAACTCTGGAATTGGCAGATGGTCGCATTCCGGTCATCGCGGGTACTGGTGCAAACGCCACTGCGGAAGGTATCTCCCTCACTAAGCGCTTCACAGGCACCGGTGTCGTGGGTTGTCTGACCGTAACGCCTTACTACAATCGTCCTACTCAGGAAGGTCTGTTCCAGCACTTCAAAGCGATTGCGGAAAGCACCGACCTGCCACAGATGCTGTATAACGTCCCTTCGCGTACTGGCTGCGATATGCTGCCTGAAACCGTTGCTCGTCTGGCCGAAATTAAAAATATTATCGGAATCAAAGAGGCCACCGGGAACTTATCGCGCATTTCTCAGATCCAAGAGCTGGTTAATGATGAGTTCGTTATTGTGAGCGGCGATGACGCCACGGCACTGGACTCAATGCAACTGGGCGGCAAAGGCGTCATTTCGGTCACGGCTAATATTGCAGCACGTGAAATGGTTGAACTCTGTGCCTTAGCGCAACAGGGGAAATTCGCCGAAGCGCGTCGCCTGAATCAGCGCCTGATGCATCTGCACCAGACGCTTTTCTGTGAACCGAATCCAATCCCAGTCAAATGGGCAGCGAAACAGCTAGGATTAATCGCAGATGACACGCTGCGCTTGCCGATGACGCCACTGACCGAAGCGGGTCAGGCGAAAACGGCTCAGGCGCTGATTAAAGCGGGTCTGCGATAAATTAGGGAGAATCAATGAGTTATTCAGTTAAGCGCTCGACGCTGGCAACCGTGGTGGGCTTGTCCACCCTGATGCTGCTAACAGCTTGTTCCAGCGATCAGCGTTATAAGCGCCAGGTCAGCGGTGATGAATCTTACCTGCAGGCGCCTGAACTGCATGATTTAAAAGCCCCAGCGGGCATGATTCTGCCGCTGCAGAATGGTGATTATGATGTGCCGCACACCGTCGCGAAGGGTGCTGTAGGTAAAGAGTTGGATATTCGTCCTCCTGCTCAACCACTGGCATTGCTGAACGGCACGCGTGCTCAGTTCACTGGCAATACTGGCGTGCTGGCGGTAGAGAGCAGCCGTGGTTCCATCTGGTCGCAGGTGGTTAACGTGGTGCAGTCTTACAAGTTCCCGATTGCGCAGCGTGATGATGCGGCGCAGCAGCTGACGACTGATTGGGTACAGTGGAATCGCGCGGATGAAGACAACCAGTATCGCGGACGCTATCAGATCAGCGTACAGAACCAGAGCTATCAGCAGGTGCTGACCGTTCGTCTGCTGGAACTGCAGCAGAATGGCCAGGCGGTGACATCACCAGCGCAGGTTCAGCGCTACACTGCTCAGATGCTGAACGACATCAGTACCGGTCTGGATAAAATCGATACCGCCAGCGCAGATGCCGCTGCGGGCCGCGCGACCGGACAGATTGATGTTCAGAGCGGCGCGGATGATACCGGTCTGCCAATGTTGGTGCTGCGTTCACCGTTTAACGTGACCTGGCAGCGTCTGCCAGCGGCACTGAAACGTATGGGCATGGAAGTGACTGATGACAACCGTTCACAGGGTAGTCTGAAAGTGACGTACAAGCAGCCGGGCAGCAGCGCGTTTGATGCGATTGGTGCGAAAGATCCAGAACTGCCAAACGGCGATTACAAATTGCAGGTGGGTGATTTGGATAACCGCAGCAGTCTGCAGTTCATCGATCCTAAGGGCCATGTGCTCACTCAGTCGCAGAATGATGCGCTAGTGGCTGTGTTCCAAGGGGCACTGAACAAATAAATTGCCAAAGGGCCGGAGATTTCCGGCCTTTTTGTTTTGGATTTGGCATAGATACAAATACTTCAAGCTACAGATGCGTTGGCTGCTCTCGTTCACCCGAATCACTGACTTGAGTAAGCTCATCGGGACTCTCTCTTTTGCCGCCTTCCTGTATATCGAATTATTTTGTGTATAATAGCGCCCGGCGAAGTAAACGATTGCGTCAGGCAGTCATCGCGCGGTGAAACACCGCTGAACGGGTTCTTTCATGTTTGGAGTTAACAAGATGCAAAAGCGAGCTGAGTTGTATCGCGGTAAAGCGAAAACCGTATACAGCACCGATAATCCGGATCTGCTGGTACTCGAATTCCGCAACGATACGTCAGCAGGAGACGGTGCACGAATCGAGCAGTTTGATCGTAAAGGAATGGTGAACAACAAGTTCAACCATTTCATCATGACCAAATTGCAGGAAGCGGGCATCCCGACCCAGATGGAAGCGCTGCTGTCGGATAACGAAGCGCTGGTGAAAAAGCTGGAGATGGTGCCGGTAGAGTGCGTGGTTCGTAACCGCGCGGCAGGATCGCTGGTGAAACGTCTGGGCGTGGAAGAGGGCATGCTGCTCAATCCACCGCTGTTTGATCTCTTCCTGAAAGATGACGCCAAACACGACCCGATGGTTAACGAATCTTATTGCGAGACATTTGGCTGGGTAAGCAAAGCCAATCTGGCCCGTATGCAGGAACTGACCTTTAAAGCCAATGACGTGCTGAGCAAACTGTTTGATGACGCGGGCTTAATCCTCGTCGATTTCAAACTGGAGTTCGGTTTATTCAACGGCGAAGTGACGCTGGGTGATGAGTTCTCACCAGACGGTGCACGTTTGTGGGACAAAGAGACCATGGACAAAATGGACAAAGACCGTTTCCGTCAGAGCCTCGGTGGCCTGATTGAAGCCTATGAAGAAGTGGCACATCGTCTGGGTGTGAAGCTGGATTAATGCTCATTGGTGCGCATAAAAGTGCACCCTACGAGATCGTGCCAGCCTGATATAGGGTCGTCATTTATGGCGACCTTTTCTTTTTTATCGCCTCCTTTCTCTCAATCTCGTCACGCTTGCGCCGCAACGCTGGTGATTAGCCATGCCGCAAACTAAAATCATGCAAAACCTCTTAAACAGGAGTAGGCCATGCGCTGGCAAGGTCGTCGTGAGAGCGACAATGTAGAAGATCGCCGCAATGATTCACCCGGATTGGGCGGCGGCGGTGGGCGGCAAATCCGCATCCCGCGTGGCAAGGGCGGTATCATCCTGTTAATTGTGGTGGCCGTGGCCGGTTATTATGGTTATGACCTCACGGCGCTGCTGGAGGGGGGCGCACCCGTCTCGCAACAGCAACAGCAGCGTCCGGTGAATTCAGCACAGGATAATGAAGATGCCAAATTCACCAAGGTGATGCTGGCCACCACGGAAGATACCTGGAGCACGCTGTTCCAGAAAATGGGCAAACAGTACGTGCCGCCAAAGCTGGTGATGTACCGTAACTACACCTCCACAAATTGCGGTACCGGCCAGTCCGCGATGGGGCCGTTTTACTGCCCGGCAGACCAAACCGTCTATATCGATCTCTCATTCTACGATGACATGAAAACTAAACTCGGGGCCGGCGGTGATTTCGCCCAAGGCTATGTGATCGCGCATGAGGTGGGCCATCACATCCAGAAATTACTCGGCATTGAAGCCAAAGTGCGTCAGCTGCAGCAGGGCGCCAGCCAGGTACAGGCTAACCAACTTTCGGTGAAAATGGAGCTACAGGCCGACTGTTTTGCTGGCGTGTGGGGCCACTACGTACAGCAGCAAAATATGTTGGAAGTGGGGGATTTGCAGAAAGCGCTCAATGCGGCTGAAGCGATAGGGGATGACCGCCTCCAACAGAAAAGCCAGGGCCGCGTGGTGCCAGACAGCTTCACACACGGCACGTCGCAGCAACGCTATACGTGGTTCAAACGCGGATTTGATAGCGGCAATCCGGGTGATTGCAACACCTTCGCGACCAACTGATGCGGTTGCCTACGATCACCGACGCCATGCAGCGTGCGGGGATAAGACGTCTGTGTGTGATTGCCGGTGAAGCGGAATGGGCCATGCAGCAGACGGCTGACTGGCGCGCCGCATTATCCGGTGACTGGTTAACGCTCAGTGACAGCCAGGATGTCCCGCAGCGCGTGGCGCCCGCCGCGTTGCGCACCTTGCTGGGACGTGAATTCCTGCACGCTATTTTTGATGCGCGTGAAGGTTTCCATGCCGAAGCCTTTGCCGCGCTGGCTGGGACATTGCGGGCAGGCAGTTGGCTCTTACTGCTCACCCCCCCGTGGCAATCCTGGGCAGCCGAACCTGACGCAGACAGCCTGCGCTGGGCGGATGTGGCAGAGCCTATTGCCACGCCAAATTTTACACGTCACCTTCAGCATCTGATCCTGCAGGACCCGCAGGTGATGGTGCTGCGTCAGCATCAGCCCATCCGCGAGCCCGCGAGCCTGACCTTACTCGACTGGCAATGCCAGGCCCCACAGCAACAGGCGCAAATTCTGCAACAGTTGTTAGCCCTGCCGCCGGGTGTTGCGGTGATTACTGCTGCGCGCGGACGTGGCAAATCAGCTCTGGCCGGAATGCTGGCACAGCAGCATCAACACTGTTTAGTGACTGCGCCCGCCAAAGTCTCGACCCAGGTATTGGCCGAATTTGCCGGGGAGCATTTTCACTTTATGGCACCGGATGCGATCCTGGCGGCAGAAGATCTGCCGCAGGCGGCGTGGCTAATTGTGGATGAAGCTGCTGCGATTCCTGCGCCCGTGCTGCATCAGTTGGTACAGCGTTTTCCACGCGTGCTGCTGACCACCACGGTGCAAGGCTATGAAGGCACCGGCCGCGGATTTATGTTGCGCTTTTGCGCCACATTGCCGCAGGTACGCTATTTTCAGCTCGATGAGCCGTTACGTTGGTCTGCGAGTGATCCGCTTGAGCAATGGCTGAGTCAGGCGCTGTTGTTTGAGGATGCGGCAGAACGCACAGTCGTGGGTGAAACGACTATTTTTTCCGCGACGCCGCAAAATGCATTCCGTTCTCTTGAAGAGGGGTATCGTCTGCTGGCGAGCGCCCACTATCGCACCTCTCCCTTGGATCTGCGGCGCATGCTTGATGCACCCGGCATGCGATTCTGGCTGGCAGGACAATCCGATAGTGTCGTGGCTGCCTTATGGCTGGTGGAGGAGGGAGGATTAGACCCGCAACTTGCCGAGGCAGTATGGGCGGGATTGCGACGCCCACGCGGCAACCTGGTGGCGCAGTCGATGGCCGCGCATGCCGGTTTTACCGAGGCGGCAACCTTGCGTTCGCAGCGTATCAGCCGGATTGCGGTACAGGCAGCGCAGCGGCAGCGGGGTATCGGTCAAGCACTGGTCGAAGCGGCGCAGCAGCAGGCGCAGGGATGTGATTTCCTCTCGGTTAGCTTTGGTTATACCGAGTCACTGTGGCAGTTCTGGCGCAGCTGTGGTTTTCGCCTGGTACGGATAGGATCGCAGCGGGAAGCCAGCAGTGGTTGCTATGCCGCGATGGCAATACGCGCTTTGACGCCAGCGGGAGCAGAATTGCAGCATCAGGCTGAACAACGTCTGCTGCGTGACTGGGTATGGCTTCGCGAGATGATTGAACTTCCCCTCACTTTGGGCGGTGGCGATCAACGATTAAGTGACGACGACTGGCCGCTACTGGCGGGGTTTGCCTGGGCACAGCGCCCGTTTGAGGCCAGCTATCCGACGTTGCAGCGTTTAGTGCGTGCTTTGCCGCGACCGCTTCTTCAGGCGATTTTGGTACAAAAACAAGCGCTGACTGCCGTGGCGCAGCAGGCGGGATTGAGTGGGCGTAAAGCCTTGGTGCAGCGGCTGCGTCAGGAGTCGGCAGAGGCGCTGATACTGCTGGATGCGCAGCGGGCTGAGCAGTGGCAACAGCGGCTCGCCTCATTGCAATAAATCCATTATCTCGTTCAAATTTTCCCAATATCACTTCAGCAGCAGCGGCGTATAGTGATTTGAGGAGGATCATATGGCACTACGATATGTAATTGTTCAGCAACCCACTCAGGCCGCGCAGCTGTTCCTGCTGTATCACGGCGTGAACGACAATCCTGATTCCATGGCGCAAATCGGTAACTGGTTCGCGCAGGCATTCCCGGAAGCGTTGGTGGTGGCCGTCGGCGCACCTTATCCTGCCAGCGCGCCACAGGGGCGCCAGTGGTATCTGGAGATTCCGGCGCATGACCGTTCTGAACAGCAGGGCGTTGATGCGGTGATGCCTACGTTTATCGAGTCGGTTCGTCACTGGCAGCAGGAAAGTGGCGTTCAGCCAGCAGCGACGGCGCTGGTTGGTTTTTCACAAGGCGGCACCATGGTGCTGGAAGGCATTAAAGCACAGCCTGACCTGGCGGGCAGAGCCATCGTGTTCAGCGGCCGCTATGCCACGCTGCCGGAGCGCGCCAGCTCGCGCAATACCCTGCATCTGATCCACGGTGATTACGATGAGCAAATCCCTTTGGCACATGCCGAAGCGGCAATGCAACGGCTGACGGCACTGGGTGGCGATGTGACGTTGGATGTGGTGGACGATTTACCGCATGCGATTGATGAACGCGGTATGCAATTAGCGTTGAATCATCTGCGTTATACCGTCCCACGTCGTTATTTCGACGAGGCGCTCAGCGGAGCCAAGCCCGGCGATGATGATGTGGTGATGATGCTATAAATGATGTGTACCAAACGGTAGCGGCGCGAAAATCGCGCCGC